>NZ_JBIAMR010000003.1:0-110316 GCF_042874235.1 Nocardia sp. NPDC004151
GGTGTAGGTGACTGGTACTAATAGGCCGAGGACTTACCAACAAAGAAGCTACGCGTCCACTGTGCAGTATCTGAAACAACACACAGATCACTGAGCAGACAGATCCGGATCCCGTTCGCGGGTGGAGGGTTTGGCTCTCTGTGTGACAGTTTCATAGAGTTACGGCGGCTATAGCGGTGGGGAAACGCCCGGTCCCATTCCGAACCCGGAAGCTAAGGCCACCTGCGCCGATGGTACTGCACTCGACAGGGTGTGGGAGAGTAGGACACCGCCGGAACATCATTCGCGAAGGCCCCCAGCTTATTAGCTGGGGGCCTTTGGCGTTTTTTTGGGAAGATCCTTGGGTGAGTTGGGATCTTGAAGAGCTCGTAGTCAGCCGTACATTGCGACTGCCCGATATCGAGGGGCCTGGCGGGGACGGCGTGGTCGCCACGAGGCAATTCGATGCGATATTGATGTCCGTGGGGTTCAAGCTCTCCGGGGAGCTCGTCGCGAGACTGTCGGGATCGGCCGCGGGGGCGGTGATCGATCTGGCGGTGCGGGTGTTGCCGATCGTGCGCCGGATGGCCGGCGCCCATGTCGAGCACAATGTGTATTTCAAGGACTTTCCGGCGAATGTGCCTGACACCGTGGAGTTCTGGACCGACCGCCTGCTGGCCGCGCTCGGCGATGAGTCGGCGGCTGCGGCGGTGTCCGAGGGTCTGGCGCAGGGGGTGTCGAACCTGCTCGCTCTTCCCGAATACGGGAGGTATCAGCACGGCTATGCCGACATGGTCGCGGCTCATGATGAGTTGATCGAGTCCGTGCGGGATCGGGTGACTGTCCTGCACCTTGGGGGGTCGCTCGAGGACGAGGTGTCCGCGCTCTACCTGTCCTTGGCCGGACGGGCTACGCCGCTCGGTGAGGAAGATCTGCCGATTCTTCGGGAGTTGGCGCTCCGCTGTGCGTCCGGCCCGCAACCGGAGTCGATTCCGGTGCGTGAGCACCGGGCGATCATCAACGAGGTTCGGCTCGCGGCGGGCGAGAAGCTGTTGGCCGACACCGTCACCGATGTGCTGCGCTTGGCGTGCCTGCTGTCGGACGGCGATGTGTCGCTGTCGACTCCCACGCGGTTCCGTTCGCTATCGCGGCGTTCGCGCCGTGGTCTGCTGGCGGCATTGGATGCGGTGATCGCGGATCAGCCGGCCAAACTGGGCGATGTGGTCGCGCGGCGGGAGGCGTGGAAGCGCCTGGGCGAGCGCCTGCATCCGCACGAGTTCCCGCAGTGGGAGCATGCCGCAACGGTTTTCGAGGTCGCGCGGGGTGAGCGGCGCGCCCGGTCGTTCGGGTCGCGGTTCGAGGCGTTGTTGGCGGTCGATGATGTTGTGGGTGCCGCACGGCTGTTGCGGGCGGCGCCCGGGTTGTTGTTCCGCTGTCTCGATCGCCTGTTGCGCATGGCCACAACGGATGCCGAGCGGGAAGCGGTGCTGGCCGCGGTCGAATCGACGATCGGTCTGGTGTCGGCCCGCGTGATCCTTTCCGTCCGTGAGCATGTGGACAACCGCGACGGTGTCGCGCAGCGGGTGTTCACGAACCGTCTGGGCCGCGGCCGGGTACAGCCGGATGGCCGGGCACCGATCGACGCGAATATCCTCGATCGCTTGCGCGTACTGCTGGACGTAGAACTGAAGCGCCGCCTGCCCGCCCCAGCCCGGCTGGTGATCGATCCGGACGCCGTCGATATCGCGCTCCCTCTGGGCGGCAAGGCGATCAGCGGTGGCCTGGGTGTGCTGCCGCGCGGTTCGGTGTCGCCGGTGTACGGCGAGCGACTCCGATTCTTCGTCTACTGGCGAGAACGGAACGCGGGCACCGATTTCGACCTTTCCGCGCTACTGCTCGATGAGGATTACGAGCTGGATGGCCGGCTGTCCTACACCAATCTGACCGACGTGGGTGGCGTGCACTCCGGCGACATCACCTCGGCCCCCGAGGGCGCGTCGGAGTTCATCGAGCTGGATCTGGACAAGGTGGTCGCGCACGCGATCGTGCCGCAGGTGAATGTCTACTCCGGGGAGGGCTTCGACGAGGTAGCCGAGTCGTTCTTCGGCTTCATGCTCCGGGATGGTGACCAGCGGGGCCTGCCCTACGAGCCGCGCACCGTGCGCATGAAGTCGGATCTGCGCGGTGCGGGGCGCGTCGCGTTGCCGCTGGTCTTCTTCCGGGCGCCGTCCGGGGAGTGGCGGGTGAAGTGGCTGCACCTGAATCTACGAGGTGCGCCGGCGTTCAATGCCGTGGAGAACAACCAGGTTTCGGCGTCGGCGCTCGCGCGCGCTGTGATCGATCGCAGATACCTGACCCTCGCGTACCTCGCGCGACTCATGGCCGAGGAGGTAACCCTGTGGGACGGGCGGTCTTTCGACGAGCCGGTCATGTTCATCGGCCTGACGCGCCCGGAGGGCTTGCCGGAGGGGTCGCGGGTGTTCACGCCGGAGAATCTGAGCGACCTGATCCCGGCTTGACTGCTACCGTGATGTCCGGCGAGGCCATGGGGGAGCTTCCTTCTAATCGAATTCAGCTCTTCCGCTTTCCTTGCCGCCCGAGGCCCCCGGCTGATCGCCGGGGGCCTCGGCATTTCGCCACCCGGACACCGACGAGAGCAGTGCTCTTGACTTGGATCGCACGATAGATGATCATTGTTCAAAATAGAGAGCACTGATCTCGGAGTAGCTATGATCGCCACCGTCTGGTCCATCCTCAACTTCACCCTCGCCTTCGTCTTCGAGCTGGTTGCCGTTGGTGCACTGGCCTATTGGGGTGTGCGGACCGGCCGCAGCCGTGTCGCGAAGATCCTGCGGGGGGCCGGCATGGCTGTCGCGGCCATGGTGCTGTGGGGGTTGTTCGCGGCTCCGGAGGCGAGCTTCTCGATTCCGATGGCCGCGGTGGCCACCAAGGTTCTGGTCTTCGGTAGTGCGGCTGCCGCGCTCTGGCAGCTGGGGTATCGGAGGCTCGCGGTCGCCTTCCCGCTGCTCGTGGTCGCGAACCTGGCGGCGATCCACCTCGGGCATCTGTCGATGTGAAATTCACGCGACACCGCGGGTATCGCCCGGATACGGTCACACCATGATTTCTTTGCCGGCTCGGTGCCGGCTGCGCGGCCGTATCGAGTAGCCCGGGAGTGTCGTCTCCGTCCGGGGGAATCGCGCTGTTCTGTTCCTGATCAGCACGAAGGACGGATGACCGTGCGTACCAATGTTTCTCGGCAAGATCTGGCTGTCGTTCGCAATCTGGGGATTCTCGCGCATGTGGATGCGGGGAAGACCACGGTGACCGAGCGGATGCTCTTCCTCACCGGTATCACCCACAAGCGCGGCGAGGTGCACGACGGCACCACCGTGACCGATTTCGATCCGCAGGAACGGGATCGGGGCATCACGATCTTCGCGGCCGCCGTGAGTTGCGAGTGGGCCGGGCACCGGTTCACCGTCATCGATACCCCCGGGCACGTCGACTTCTCCGATGAGGTCGAGCGCTCGCTGCGGGTATTGGATGGCGCCGTAGCGGTTTTCGACGCCGTCGCGGGGGTGGAGCCGCAAAGCGAGTCGGTGTGGCGGCGGGCGGATCGCTACGGGGTGCCGCGGATCGCGTTCGTCAACAAGATGGATCGCGCCGGGGCGGACCTGGCGGCCGCGGTGGCCTCGATTCGCGCACGGCTGCATCCGGTTCCGCTGCTCGTTCAGCTGCCGGTGTTCGCCGGTGCGGATTTCGCCGGTGTGGTGGATCTTGTTCGCCTGCGTGAACTCAGGTGGGAGAACGGGTTCGCGGAGGGGCCGATCCCGGCTGATCTGGCGGACCCGGTGGCCCAGGCCCGCCGGGAGCTGGAAGAGGCGGTGGCGGAGCGGAGTACGGCGGCGCTCGAGGAGTTCGTCGAGCACTCCGCGCTGTCCGCGGACACCCTGACCGCCGCGCTGCGGGAGCTCACGCTCTTCGGTGAGGTGGTGCCGGTGCTGTGCGGCGCGGCCTATCGCGATATCGGTATCGAGCCCCTGCTCGACGCCGTGGCCGCGTACCTGCCGTCGCCACTGGACCGGCCCGCGGTCGGGAGTGGCGACGGCGCCCGCGCGGCGGATCCGGCGGAACCGTTGGCGGCCCTGGCGTTCAAGGTGCATGCCACGCCGACGGGTCGGCTCACGTTCGTCCGCGTGTACTCCGGTGTGCTCCGCAAGGGTGACGTCGTGCTGGACGCGGGCGCGGGTCGTCGCGAGCGGATCGCCCGCATTCTGCGGGTGCAGGCGGACCGGCACGCGGAGGTGGAGGTCGCGCAGGCCGGCGACATCGTCGCGCTGGTCGGCCCGAAGGCCATGCGGGTCGGTGCGACCCTGTGCGCGCCCGAGGCCCCCGTGCTGCTGGAACCCCCGGCTCCGACCGAGCCGGTGGTGTCGGTGGCGGTGGAGGTGAAGTCCGGTGCGGACCTCGAGAAGCTGGCGGTGGCGCTGGCCCGGCTCGCCGAGGAGGACCCGTCGCTCACGGTGCGGACCGATCCGGAGACCGGGCAGACGCTGCTGGCCGGACTGGGCGAGCTGCATCTGGAGGTCGCGGTGGAGAAGCTGCGCCGGGACCGCGGGCTGGCGGTGACGGTCGGGCGGCCGCAGGTGGCGTACCGGGAGACCGTGGTGCGCGGCGTGCGGGGCTTCACCTACCGGCACGCCAAGCAGGACGGCGGTTCCGGACAGTGGGCGCACATCGTGTTCGATGTGCGGCCGCTCAACGAATCCGAGCCCGGGGCCACGGGATTCGAGTTCGAGTCCACGGTGGTGGGCGGCCGGGTGCCGGCCGAGTTCGTGCGCGCGGTCGAGGCCGGGTGCCGGGACGCGCTGGCCGAGGGCCCGCTGGCCGGTCATCCGGTCACCGGTGTCCGGGTCACGCTGACCGACGGTGCGACGCACTCGAAGGATTCGTCGGAGCTGGCCTTCCGGACCGCAGGCCGCCTGGGGCTGCGGGAAGCCTTGCGCGCCAGTGTGATGGCCGTGCTGGAGCCGCTGGCGGAGCTGACCGTCACCGTGCCGGAGGACGGTGTCGGCGGGGTGCTCGGTGACCTGGCGGCCCGGCGTGGCCGGGTCACGGGTTCGGTTGCGCGGACCGGCACGGTGGTCGTGACGGCCACGGTCCCGCTGGCCGAGTTGTTCGGCTACGCAACGCGTTTGCGTAGTCGCACGCAGGGCCGGGGCACGTTCACGACGCGCCCGCTGGGCTACGCCCTCGCGCCGTAGCGGCGGGTGACCGGGGCTCGGTGACGGCGGCATTTCGATGCCGTTCGTCGCCGGGCCCCGTGTCATGGGTGGCAGTCGGTCACGCCCGAGGGGTTGATTGTTGTCGCGACTACAGTTACTGTTGTCGCAACAACAGAGTTTCCCGACAGGAGACGACGATGATGTACTCGTTCACCGAAGAGGCCGTGATCACCGGCGATCTGGACCGCATCTGGGCGGTCGCCACCGATGTCGACCGCTGGTCGGAATGGGACCCGCACGAGGAGAAGTCCCGCATCGACGGCGAGTTCGCGGCCGGCACCACGGGGTGGGTGAAGCCGAAGGGAGCCCCGGCCGGGCCGTTCACTATCGTGGCCGTGGAGCCGCGACAGTCGTGGACCAGTGAGGCGGGCATCCCTTTCGGGAAGCTGCGCGGTCACCGCACCTACGAGCCGCTCGGCGACGGCACGGTTCGGGTGGCCGAGCACGTCGAGGTGCACGGGCCGATGGGCCCGCTGTTCAAGCTGATCTGGGAGAAGGGCATGCGCGCGGACATGCCGCTGACCTTCGCCGCATTGGAACAGGAGGCACGACGGCGTGGCTGAACCACGGGGACCGCTGATGAGTCCGGGCTTCTGGCTGCACCACGCCGCCCTGGAGTGGCGGGCGACGCTGGAACGCAATCTGCGCGCGCTCGGGCTCACCCCCACCCAGTTCAACCTGCTGGCCTCGGCCGGCTGGCTGGGCCGGGCGAGGGAGCTGCCGACGCAGCAGCAGGTGGCCGACATGTCGGGCGCGGATCGGATGATGGCGTCCAAGGTGATTCGCGGCCTCGAGGAGCGCGGCCTGCTGGCGCGGCGCGCCGACCCGGCCGACGCTCGGGTGCTGCGCATCGAACTCACCACCGAGGGCCGGGAATTGGCGAGCCGGGGCGTGCGGATCGCCGTCGACACCGACGAGCAGCTCTTCGGCGCGGACGGTGACCTGCTGCGCGAGCACCTGAAACCGATTGCCGCGCACCGGCTGCCGAACTGACGCCGCCGCTCTTGGCTGGCGCCCACCAGGGCAGATCACGGGAGCGCGGCATCGAACCGCAGAGTGCTGCCGCGGCGCTGGCGGACCTCGAGCACGAGTTCGGCGATCCTTCTCCGCGCGCCGAAGCCATCCGTGCGGGCCGTCTATATGGCTGCCCTCGGGCGGTCAGCCCTTGACCAGGATGGCCCGGGTGTAGAGCAGCGCGAAGCCTTGGCGCTGGACGTTCTGCTGGGATTTGGAACCGGGCTGGGTGGTGACCACCGCGATGTCGCAGCCGGCCGTGGCCGCCTCGGCGAGGCGAGCCGACAGCAGCGACGATTGCACGCCGTGCCGCCGATGCGCGGGATGGGTTGCCGCGCCGGTGAGTTGGGCGACGCCGCCGGACATGCGCAGGCTCGCGCCGCCCGCCACGTCGCCGTCGCGCCGGGCGAGATACCGATGGACGCCCGCCGCGCAGGTCAGGTCGCGCATGGCGCGGGCGATGATGTCGGCCGGGAATTCCTCATGGGAGGCGACGCCCTGGGTGTCGGGGTGGGCGAAGCCGTCCGCGACCACGGTGAGCCAGATGTCGAATTCGTCTTCGCCGCTGGGCGTCACCTCGACACCCGGCGCGACGTCCGCCGTGCGGGGCGCGCCCAGTTCGCGGCCGAGCACGTTCTCGAACGACACCAGCCGGTACCCGCGGCCGGTGAGCAGTTCCCCGATGCCGGGATCGCCGAGCTGGGAGACCTCGGCCTGCACGGGCGTCTTGCGAGCCGCGAACAGCCGCTCGATCTCGTCGAGTTCGGCCTCGTCGGGAATCCCCGCGAAGCCGAGTCCGGCGATCTTGTTCAGCGGTGACCCGTCCTCGGCGAAGGACGCGACCCCGCCCGCGAGGGGGATCACGAAGCCGGTGTCCGGTTCGAGCCGGGCCGCGGCGGCCGCGCTGCCCTTGGCCATCAGCTCGGTTTCCACCCGCTCGACGCGGGCGGCCAGCTCGCTCCCGCAGAACAGCGTTCCCTCATCGCTCGGCATGGGTCGAGCCTAGGTCGCGAATCGGTGGCCGCGCCTCTGATTTTCGCTGTGCCGCCCGCCGCGGTGGGCGGTTGCCGGGGTCACATCGTGGCGGTCGAGGCGGGGGGCGGGGACGGGCGGGCCGTAGGGTCGGGGCGTGGCTGTTGATGATTCGAGCGGTTCCGCCGGTGGTCTGGTGGTCGGGTTCGACCTGGATATGACGCTGATCGATTCGCGGCCTGGAATCGCCGCGGTGTGGGACGCGGTGGCCACCAGGACCGGGGTGGCGATCGATTCGGAGCTGGTGGTGTCGCGGCTGGGTCCGCCGCTGGCGCACGAGGCGGCGCAGTGGTTCCCGGAGCACGAGGTGCCGGGCGTGGTGGCCATGTACCGGGAGATGTATCCGGAGCTGGCGGTGCACGCGTCGGACCATCTGCCCGGTGTGGTGGACGCGCTGGCGGCGGTGCACGAGGCCGGGGGCCGGGTGCTCGTGATCACCGCGAAGAACGGGCCGCACGCGCAATTGCATCTGGACCATCTGGGGCTGGCGGTCGACGAACTGGTCGGTGGCGCCTGGGCGGAGGAGAAGGGGGAGGTGCTGCTCCAGCGCGGCGCCTCGATCTATGTGGGTGACCATCTCGGTGACGTGCGCGCGGCCAAGGTGGCGGACGCGACCTCGGTGGCGGTGACCACCGGACCGTATGCGGCCGAGGAGTTGTCGGCGGCCGGCGCGGATGTGGTGCTGCGCGACTTGACCGAGTTCCCGGCCTGGCTGACCGCGCATCTGGCGTAGGCGCTAGCGGCGGCCTCGGCGGGGGCCGATGCGGCCGCAGGGCGATTCGCGGGGGTGACAGGGGATTTCCCGGCGGGGGCGACGCTCCTGCGGGGGCAATTCGCGGGGGTGACAGGGGATTTCCCGGCGGTGGGGCCGGGTGGCTTTTGGCATCAGGGTGATTCGAACGGTGTCGGCCGCCGGTTGTCACGGCTACCTTTCTGGACACGGTCACGAGTATCAGCGTTTTTCGAGCCCCGGCTCGCTGATCGGCAACCCTCGCGTGGGCGGTGGGGTGCCCCGGGTGACGACCAGGCGATGTCCGCCCGGGCATCGCAAGCGCCAGACCGCGCCCTTCGCGTCGCGGTCGTGTCCCCATGCCCGGCCGCGTGCCGGTGCGCGAATGTAGAGGTAGCAATGAGCAGGATCTGGTCCCGGTCGCGTGTTCTCCGGGTCGCGGTGGGTGTCGGTGCGGCGGCTCTGGTCGTGGGATCGGCGACGGCCTGCGGCGGCCGCGACTCGTCCGGAAGTGGTTCGGACACGGTGTATTTCGGAGTGTCCGGTCCGAAGACGGGCGGCTCGGCCGAGTACGGCCGGCTCTGGCAGCAGGGGTTCGACCTGGCGCTGGACGAGATCAACGCCGCAGG
This sequence comes from Nocardia sp. NPDC004151, assembly GCF_042874235.1. Classification (NCBI taxonomy): domain Bacteria; kingdom Bacillati; phylum Actinomycetota; class Actinomycetes; order Mycobacteriales; family Nocardiaceae; genus Nocardia; species Nocardia sp. NPDC004151. The sequence goes on from NZ_JBIAMR010000003.1 coordinate 8,673, forward strand.
CGGGATCGACGGCAAGAAGGTCGCGCTGAAGTGGGAGGATTCGCAGTCGGATCCGAAACAGACGGTGCCGATCGCCACCAAGTTCGTCGGCGACCAGTCGATCATCGCCGAGCTGGGCGACTTCTCCTCGCCCGCCTCCATCGCCGCCTCGCCGGTGTACAACCGCGGCAAGCTGGTGCAGTACGGATTCACCAACTCCTCGGTGGATTTCACCAAGGGCGGCGACTATTCGTGGAGCCCGTCGATCACCTTGGACGTGTTCCAGGAGCGCAATGCCGAATGGGTGAAGTCCAAGGCCAAGAAGGTTTCGGTGGTGTATCTCGAAACCGACTGGGGTAAGCAGGCTTTCAAGTTCTTCGAGCAGTTCGCCAAGGAGAAGGGCATCGAGATCGCCTACGCCTCGCCGATTCTGCCGGACTCGCAGGACTTCCGGCCGGTGCTGATCAAGGGCCGCGACGCCAACCCGGACGCCTTCGTGCACCTGGGTTACGGGCCGGACGGCGCGCTGGTGGTCAAGCAGCTGCGTGACGTCGGGTTCACCGGGCAGTTCTTCGGTGGCCAGAACACCCCGCAGTTCATCGATCTGGCGGGCACCGCGGCCGAGGGCGACATCGTGAACGGCGTGTTCACCCCGTCGGATCCGAGCCCGAAGATCCAGAGCTTCGTCACCAAGTTCAAGGCCAAGTTCAACACCGACCCGGGCGACTTCAATGTCTACGCCTACGACGCCCTCAACGTGCTGGTGAAGGCCGCCAAGGAAGGCGGGGCGACCCGCGAGGGCGTGCTGAAGGGCCTGCGCGAGGTCAAGGACTTCGATGGAATCGGTCTGGGTACCTTCGCCTTCGATCAGCAGACCCGCCGCCCGAGCGGTGTGAAGCCGATCGAACTGGTGCTGCAGAACGGCAAATTCGTGCCGGTCGGAAGCAAGAAGTAGATGTTCGACACGCTCATCGCGGGTCTGGTCCACGGCAATGCGTACGCGCTGATCGCCGTGGGCATCACCCTGATCTTCGGGGTCAGCAATGTCATCAACTTCGCGCACGGTGCGATCTTCGCGTTCGGTTCGGTGCTGGGCTGGTGGCTGATCGCCCAGCACGGGGTGCCGTGGTGGGCGGCGCTGATCGTGGTGGTGGCGGTGACGGCGCTGGTCGGCGTGGCCATCGATGTGCTGGCGGTGCGGCCGCTGCGCCGCGCCCCGGCCATCGCCGCGCTGCTGGCGACGGTGGCGGTGGGGCTGATCATCGAGAACGTGGTCGCCCTGGTGTTCGGTCCGGATACCCGGCCATTCCCACAGGTGCTGTCCACCAACAATTTTCAGGTGGGCGGGGTGCGGTTCGGCACTTCGGACGTGGTCATGTTCGCCATCACTCTCATCGTGATGGCGGGGCTGTGGGCGTTCCTGCGGTTCAGTCGCCACGGCCTGGCCATTCGCGCCACCGCGCAGGATCCGGACGCTGCCGCGCAGATGGGTATCGGGGTCGGCCGGGTGCAGTCGCTGGCCTTCGCCATCGCCTCCGGGCTGGGTGGCCTGGCGGGCATCTTCGTCGGCCTCTACAACTCGAACATCTCACCGACCAGCGGCGGCATCGTCGGCATGACGGGGTTCGTGGCGGCCACCATCGGCGGGCTGGGCTCGATTCCAGGCGCGGTCGTCGGCGGATTCGTGCTCGGCCTGGTGGAGGCGTTCGGCATCTATTGGTTCGGTGACGGCTATCGGGATCTGATCACCTTCGGCCTGCTGGTGATCTTCCTGGTGCTGCGGCCGGGCGGCCTGCTGGCCCGGCCGCCCGCCATCGAATCCGAGCCGATGACCGGCACCTTCCTCGGCTCCGGCCGGGAACTGCGGGTGCGCTGGTGGCATGCGCTGATCGCGTTCGCCATTGCGGGCGTGGCGATTCCGCTCGTCGCGGACGACTACGGCATCTCGGTGGGCACCCAGATCCTGGCCTACGCCATCATCGCGGTCTCGATGACGCTGGTGGCCGGGTCGGCCGGGCAGCTGGCCATCGGGCAGGCGGGGCCGATCGCCATCGGCGCGTACACCTCGGCGGTGCTGACGGTGTCGCACGGCTGGGCCTTCCTGCCGGCCATCGTGGCCGCGGGGATCGTCGCTGCGGTGGCATCCTCGGTGCTGGCCGCGCCGCTGTGGCGGCTGGGCGGTCACTATGTGGCCATCGCGACGCTGGGCATCGGCATCGTGACGGTGGCGATCATTCGCAACTGGGAGTCGGTGACCCGCGGCAGCTACGGCATCTTCGGGATCCCCGCGCCCAGCCTGTTCGGCTACGAATTCACCACGCACACCCAGGTTTTCCGGCTCGAGCTGGCAGTGCTGGCCGTCGTGGTGGCGGTCGTCGTCGGCGTGCAGCGGTCCCGCCTCGGCACCGCCATCCGGGCCATCGGGGCCGACGAGGTGGCGGCGCGCTCGGCGGGTGTGCCGGTGCGCGACTACAAGGCGCTGGCCTTCGCGGTGGCGGCGTTCTTCTCCGGCATCGGCGGTGCGCTGCTCGCGCACCAGTACTCCTACATCGATCCGACGGTGTTCAACCTGCCGATGTCGCTGCTGGTGGTGACCATCCTGGTGCTGGGCGGCACGGCGTCGCCGTACGGCGCGGTGCTGGGCGCGGCGGTGCTGATCGGGGTGCCGGAGGTGCTGCGGCTCGCGCCGTCGTGGCGAATCGTGTTGTACGGCTTGGTGTTGCTGCTGGTGGTGCGGTTCCGGCCGCAGGGAATTCTGGTGAGGAGGGATCGTGTCGTCGGAAAAGAACAGAGCTCTGGAAACAAGCCCAGCCCGGTCGGTGCCTGACTCCGCCGAGGCGGTGCTCACCGTCACCGGCCTACGGCGCGCCTTCGGTGGCGTGCAGGCCGTGGACGGGGTCGAATTCTCGATCGCGCCCGGCGAATTCGTCTCGATCATCGGGCCCAACGGGTCCGGCAAGTCGACGACGGTCAACCTGATCTCGGGCGTGCTGAGGCCGGACGCCGGGGAAGTTCTGGTGCGTGGCAGGCGGATTCGTCCGGGTCGCCCGGAGGCGGCAGCCGCGGCGGGCATCGCGCGCACCTTCCAGAACGGCCGGGTGTTCGGCAATATGACCGTCCGCGAGAATATCGACGTCGGTCTCCAGCCGACCTTGCACGCCACCCGCCCGCTGCGCGCCCTGGCCGGTATTCCGGTGCTCAAATGGATTTCGCTGCTGGCCGAGCTGGGGGTGGCCCTGGTGCCGACTCCGGCGGCGCGCGCCGAACGACGCGCGTCGGCGGCCCGCATCGACGCCCAGCTGGCACGTTTCGAGGAACGGTTGGTCCCGCGCGCCGACCACCCCACCTACACCCTGTCCTACGCCAATCGCCGCCGCACCGAGATCGCTCGGGCGCTCGCGTCCGCGCCCGATCTGCTGTTGCTGGATGAACCGGCCGCGGGCATGAACCAGACCGAGACCGCGGAAATCGGCAGGCAGCTGGCCGAATTGAAGGCGCAGGGCCAGACCGTGCTGCTGGTCGAACACAAGATGGACCTGGTCCACGACCTCTCCGACCGGGTGCTGGTGCTGGACGAGGGCCGGATCATCGCGTCGGGCACGCCCGACGAGGTGCTCTCCGATCCCCGCGTCATCGAGGCGTACCTGGGCCGCAGCCGGGCCGGGGGAAAGGTGGCCGTCGATGTCTGAGTTCGACGAGAACGCTACGCCGATCCTGGAATTCGATCGCGTGGTGGTGCATTACGGGGCGTCTCGGGCCCTCGACGAGGTGTCGCTGACGGTCCGCCCCGGTGAGATCGTGTCCCTGCTCGGCGGGAACGCCTCCGGCAAGTCGACCACCATGAAAACCGCTCTCGGACTGTTGCATCCGAGTTCCGGCGCGGTCCGGATCGACGGCGTCGACGTGAGCGGCACCTCCGCGGCCACCCGGATCCGGGCCGGGCTGGCCTCGGTGCCGGAGGCGCGGCGCGTGTTCCCGGCCATGACCGTCGAGGAGAACCTCTTCGTCGGCGGCTACATCCGCAAGGAGCGGCGCGCGGTGCTGGCCGCGCGGGCCGCCGAGCTGTTCGAGCATTTCCCGCGACTGGCCGAGCGCCGGCTGCAACGGGCAGGGACCCTGTCCGGCGGGGAGCAGCAGATGCTGGCCTTCGCCCGCGCGCTCATGAGCAAACCCCGGCTGATCTGCATGGACGAGCCGACAATGGGACTGTCGCCGTTGTTCGTGGATCGGGTGCTGTCGGAGATCGCCCGGCTCAATCGGGAACTGGGCCTGGCCATCCTGATCGTGGAACAGCAGGCGGAGCTGGCCCTGAGCATCGCGCACACCGCCAATGTGCTGCGCACGGGGCGGATCGTGCTGCACGGCCCGGCCGCGGACCTGGTCGGCGATCCGGCCGTCCGCGATGCCTACCTAGGAAAGGTGACGACATGACCGCGCGACGCCTGGGCTTCTTCACCCGCCTGGTCCGCACCGACCCGGCCGAGGCCGCGGCCGGCGTGTACCGGCAGGCCCTGGACCAGATCGAACTGGCCGAACGGCTCGGCTACGACACCGCCTGGGTGGCGCAGCACCACCTGGATCCGGCGGAGGGCGGGCTGCCGTCGCCGTTCGTGTTCCTGGCGCACGTGGCCGCCCGGTTCCCGCGGATCCGGGTCGGGACCGCCATCGTGACGCTGGCGCTGGAGGACCCGATCCGGGTCGCCGAGGACGCGGCGGTGCTGGACGAACTGTCCGGCGGGCGGCTGGAACTCGGCTTCGGCGCGGGCGGGTCCCGGCACGCCTTCGAACTGTTCGAGGCGGCCGATCTCGACCGGCAGCGGCTGTACGCGGACAAACTCGCCAAGGTCACCGCCGCGTTGGCGGGAACGCCGTTGATCGGGGATCGGGGGCTGAATCCGCCCGCGCCCGGACTGCGGGACCGGCTGTGGCAGGCCACCTTCTCGGCCGCAGGCGCGGCGCGCGCCGGCCGCGCGGGCGACGGACTGCTGCTGTCGAAGGCGCAGCCGCGGGATCCGGCCGCGCCCGCGGCCACTCTGTGGGAGATCCAGCAGCCACTGGTCGACGCCTATCTCGACGCGCTGCCGCCGGGCGTGGAACCGCGAATCGGCGCGTCCCGGGGCGTTTTCGTGGCCGACGACCACGCCGCGGCCCGGGCCCTGGCCGAGCGCGGCGCGGCCCGGTTCCTCGATCAGCTGGGTCGCAACGGCGGGCCGGAGGTGGCCGATTCGGTCGCCGAGGTGCTGCGCGACATCTACTTCGGCACGCCCGACGAGGTGGTGGAGCAGCTCGCCGCCGACGTGGCGCTGCGGCACGCCACCGATTTCATCGTGCAGGTCCACCCGGTCGACCCGGGCCACGCCGCCACCCTGCGCTCCATCGAACTCATCGCCACCAAGGTTGCCCCGCAACTGGGTTGGCGACCCGACGAAAGGACTTCCTCGTGACCGAAGCGACCGCCGCCGTCGAGGTGGCGCCACTCGCCCCGGCCGAACCCGAGGCGGACCGGTCCGCCGATGTCATCGATGCCGTACTCGGCCCACGCGCGGACGCGGTCCGGGCGCTGCGGGCGACACGCCCGGCGGTGATCGCGCATACGCAGGGGGTGTACGAGGCGTTGCTGAACGGTCCGGCGGCCGCGACCGTCGGGCGGGACCGGCTGATCGCGGCGGCGGTGGCGGTGGCGGAGCTGGCGGGCGCGCCCGAGCTGGCGGCGCATTACGCCGGACTGGGAACGGCTCCGGCCGAGGGGGATCCGGTGCTGGCCGCCATTCTCCGGCACGCCGCGCGGGTCACGACCGCGCCCGCCGCCATCACCCGCGCGGATATCGATGCCCTGGGCGCGGCCGGGCTGTCCGAGCGCGACATCGTCACGGTGGCGCAGCTCATCGGATTCGTGCACTTCCAGGTCCGGCTGCTGGCCGGCCTCACACTGATCGGAGCAGACCATGAGTGAGCGGGGCGTGAGCGAGGTGCGCAGCGTCGAAAACGGACGCCGCCCAACGGGATTCACCCAGGACCAGCTGGACTGGGTGCCGTGGGTGGAACCCATCCTGCTGGCCGATGCCGATGAGTTGCAGAAACCCCTGCTGGAGGGCGATCGCGGGATCGGGCCGTACTTCCGGCTACTCGCGCGCAACCCGGAGGTGCTGGCGCATCGCAGTGGCAACGACAAAGAGATCTTCTACGGTCGAGGTGGATTGACCCGCGCGGAGCGCGAACTCGCGGCGACCGTTACCTCCCGGCACAATGGGTGCGAGTACTGCGCCTCCGTTCATTCACGTTTCACATCTGCGTTGTCCAAGCGGCCCGGGGATGTTCAGCGGTTGCTGGACGAAGGCAACGAAGTGCGGATCGACGAAAGGTGGGACGCGGTCATCGATTTCGTGGACGCCCTCGCCGCGAACCCGCCCCGAGCCACCACCGGCCACCTGAACCGCTTGCGGCAGTTGGGTTTCGACGCCGCGGAGCTGCAGGATCTGGTGTTGTCGGCGGCTTCGTTCTCGTGGGCCAACCGCCTGATGCTCACCCTCGGGGAGCCTGAGGTGCCCGCGTAATCCATTGCTCTGTCGAGGTGGTTCCAGAAAGTTCATCCGCAATCTTCCCTCCTGGGGTATCGGCTCGGTATCGTCGCGAGGGCAAACAGTCAGTGACAACACTGGCAATCGTTCGGATCGGAGCACCACCATGGCGAACTTCCTTTCGGATGTTCTTTCTCAGACCCTGTTCAAGCTGCTGGCTACCGGTTCGGCGAGCCTTTCGGCCAAGTAGCCACGCGAGCGCCATCTTTCGGCAACTGAACGGGTGTCGGAGTGATGCGGAAGGGCCCTCCCGCGGTTTCGGGGATCGGGCCCTTTTTCGTGTCCGGATTATCCGGCTACGGCAGGGGGTACTCCGCCCCTGCGCCGGGCTCCGGTGCTGGTCCGGCGGCGCGTCGCGAGGGGCGCTCAAATAAAACCTAAAAAGTTCCTCGAAAAGTATTCCGTCCAGTTCGCCTGCTCTGTATCGTGATGAACGGCAAACGATCAGTGACTTTCGGGTCAATGCGACATCGGCCCGCGAGTCTCTCCCCCCGGACCCGCGTACCGAACTCGGGACGGTTCCCCTGCCTATACCCACCGTCCCGGGTGCGTCGCATGGCCCAACATTGCTGAGCCAACTTTCGGCTAACGCGCGGTAAGTCGAAGGTTCAAACGAAGGGCCCGATCCATGACGAGGGGATCGGGCCCTTCGGTATTGTCTGGCGCAATGTCACAGGAAACGAACGCGGGAAGAATGTACGCCGGGCAGCCCGTAGAAGACCGGCAGCGGCAGCGTCGTGCGCGTTTTCTGGAGTCCGGGCTCACGGTGTTCGCGCGCGATGGATACGCCAATAGTTCCGTCGGAGCCATCTGCAAGGACGCCGGACTCTCCTCCAGACAGTTCTACGAGGAGTTCACCGGTCGCGAATCGCTGTTGCTCGAGCTCTACGAGCATATCGATCGCGAGTCGCGGGAAGCCGTGGCGGCCACCATCGCCGAGCACTCCGACGCCAGCGCCATCGACATCATCGACGCGGCGGTCCGCGCCTACATCGAGTCCATCGGACGCGATCCGCGCAAGGCCAGGGTCGCCCTCGTCGAGGTCGTCGGCGCGGGCCCCAAGGTGGAGAAGTTCCGCTTGGAGCTGCGCCGCGCCTGGGGCGCACTGCTGGCCAGCGCCGCCGAGGACGCGGCCCTGCACGGCGAGATCCCGCCCGGCGACTACGAAATGCGCGTGCTCGCCATCATCGGCGCGGTGAACTACGTGGTCGACGCCTGGAGCGGCTCGGATCCGCGCCAGCCGCTCGACGACGTCATCCAGGTGCTGCGCCGCATCATCATGGGCGCGGTCAGCGCCTGACCCGAAAACCAACCTTCCGACGCTCTTTCGCGCCCGTCCGCCTCGCGGACGGGCGCGAACTTTACGGGTAGCGTGCCGATCATGGAGGCTGCGCCGAACACGGGGACCGGGCCGAACCGGGGGACCGGGCCGAACATGGAGACGGTGCCGATCCAGCTGCCCGACGGGACCACGATCCCGGTGCGGCTGATTCCGGCGAAGGGCTCGCACCGGCATCCGATCACCGCCGACACGCCGCGGCCGGTGGTGGTGATCGCCCCCGGCCTCGGCGTGCCGGGGGAGTACTACTCGCTGTTCGGAATGCCGTTGGCGGCCCGGGGTTTCGATGTGGCGCTGCTGGAGATCCGCGGCAACGGCGGCGGACCCGCGATCGGACCGTCCCGCTACGGCTATCAGGACCTGGTGGCGGTGGACTTCCCGGCCATGTTCGAGGCGGTGCGCCTGCGCTTCCCCGACAGCACCCCGTACCTGCTCGGCCACAGCATGGGCGGTCAGCTGGGCGCCATGTACGCGTCCCGGATCCGGGGGCGGCTGGGCGGGCTCATCCTCATCGCGTCCGGCACCCCGCATTTCCGCGGGTACTCCGGGCTGGCCGCGGTCGGCAGCGCGGCGCTGTCGCTGACCGCCAATCTGGCCGGGTTCTGGCCGGGCGACACGGTCACGGCGGGCGGCTTCGGGCGGCAGTCCAAGGCGCTCATCGCCGATTGGGCGCGACTGGCCCGCACCGGCAGGTTCGAACCCGCCGGAGCCGATATCGACTACGAGGAGCGGATCGGGCGGCTGAAACTGCCGGTCCTGTCGATCACCATGACCGGTGATGAGCTGACCCCGCGCGGAGCTGCCCGGCAACTGCTGGCGAAAATGCCGCAGGCCGACATCACCACCTGGCACAACCCGGCCCCGCTCGGGCACAACGGCTGGATCAGCGATCCCGATTCCACCATCGACTATGTCGAAAAATGGCTGCGGGACCGCTGATTCGTCAGCGGATCGGGGGCGCTCAGAGCCTTCGCGAGCGCGGCGCGGTCATCTTCTCGGGGCTGAGCAGGTCGTCGAGCTCGGCCTTGGTCATGGCTCCGCGCTCGAGCACCAGGTCGTAGACGCTGCCGCCGGACTCGAGCGCCTCCTTGGCGATGGCCGCCGACTGCTCGTAGCCCAGCGTCGGCACCAGCGCGGTCACCAGTCCGATGCTGTGCGCCACCAGATCCCGGCAGTGCTCCCGGTTGGCGGTGATGCCGGTGATGCAGCGGCTGGTCAGGGTGACCGCGGCATTGCGCAGCATCATGGTGCCCATCATGAGGTCGTGGGCCATGATCGGCTCGGCCATATTGAGTTCCAGCTGGCTGGCCTCGGCGGCCATGGTGACGGTCATGTCGTAGCCGATGAGCTGGAAACAGACCTGGCTGACCACCTCCGGGATGACCGGATTGACCTTGCCCGGCATGATCGACGAACCCGGTTGCATGGCGGGCAGATTGATCTCGCCCAGGCCCGCGCGCGGACCGCTGGACAGCAGCCGCAGGTCGTTGCAGATCTTGGACAGCTGCACCGCGGCCCGTTTGAGGGTGGCCGACACCGCCACGAAATCGCCGGAGTCCTGGGTGGCCTCGACCAGGTTCTCGGCCTGCACGATGGGCAATCCGGTTATTTCCGCGAGCTTGACGGTGACCAGGTCCGCGTAGCCGGGCGGGCTGGTGATGCCGGTGCCGATGGCGGTCGCGCCCATGTTCACCGCGAGCAGGTCCCCGCCGATGCGCTGCAGATGGTTGACGGCCTCGCCGATCATGACCGCGTACGCGCCGAATTCCTGTCCCAGGGTCATCGGGACCGCGTCCTGTAGCTGCGTGCGGCCCATCTTGATCACATCGGAGAATTCGACGGCCTTGGCGCGCAGCGCGTTCTGTAGTTCGCCCAGCGCCGCGGAGGCGTCCTGCAGGGACAGGTAGACGCCCAGTTTCACCGAGGTGGGGTAGACGTCATTGGTGGACTGCGAGCGGTTCACGTCGTCGTTGGGGTGCAGGTATCGGTATTCGCCCTTGCGGTGGCCCATGAGCTCCAGGCCGCGGTTGGCGATCACCTCGTTGGCGTTCATGTTGGTGGAGGTGCCCGCGCCGCCCTGCACCATGTCGACGATGAAGTTCTCGCGCAGATGGCCGGTGAGCAGTTCGTCGCAGGCCGCGACGATGGCGTCGGCCTTGGGCTGGGCGAGTGCGCCGAGTTCCGCGTTGGCCAGGGCCGCGGCCTTTTTCACGTGGGCCAGGGCATTGACCAGGTGCCCGAACTTGCGCAGCTTGATGCCGGAGATCTGGAAGTTCTCGACCGCGCGCAGGGTCTGCACCCCGTAGTACGCCTCGGCCGGCAGTTCCCGGGTGCCGAGCGAATCGTGTTCGGTGCGAATGCCGCCCAGCGGCTGCTGGGCCGCGATGGCGGCCGACAGCTGGGCGGAGACCGCGCGCATGCGGTGCGCGACCAGCTGGGCGACCCGGGAGACCATGCGGTAGTGGCGATCCGGGTGCAGGACGGCCAGTTCCCGCAGGGTCGCCCGGGGCACGGTGAGCACGACCGCGCCGGTGACGCTGCGCCCGGTGGCGGTATGGGGCGTGTCGTCGACCAGCGCGATCTCCGAGATCAGGCTGCCGGGGCCGAGCAGGGCGAGCTCGATCACGTGGCCGGTGAGGCCGGAGGTGATCCGGATCTCGCCCGCCACCACGATGCCCGCCCACTCGCGCGGCATGGATTCGTGGAACAGCACCGCCCCGGCCGGGTATTCGCGCCGCTCGGCGGTGGCGGCGAAGGCGCGGATGTCCTCCGGATCGAGTCCGGTGGCCGCGGCGGTGCTACTGATCAGCTCGTCCAGTTCGGCCACGTCGACTCCTCGCTCGGTGGGAAAACCCCACATCGGCAACCGAGTCCGATCTTTCCGAAACGGGCGGATCTTTCAAGCGCGACGCGGCCGTTCACCGTCCATCAGTTGCTGCAGGAAGAACTCGTAGACCAACGCGGCCTGGAACGCGGACTGCTTGTTGTCCGCGGCGCCGCCGTGACCGCCCTCGATGTTCTCGTAATACCAGACCTCGTGGCCCTCGGATGCCAAGCGCGCGGCCATCTTCCGGGCGTGGCCGGGGTGCACGCGATCATCGCGGGTGGAGGTGGCGAGCAGGATCGGCGGATAGGTCTGCTCGGCGCTGGTGTTCTGGTAGGGCGAGTACTCGGAGATGTACGCCCACTCCTCGGGCTTGTCCGGGTCGCCGTACTCGGCCATCCAGGACGCGCCCGCCAGCAGCAGGTGGTAGCGCTTCATGTCCAGCAGCGGCACCTGGCACACGATGGCCCCGAACAGCTCCGGGTAGCGGGTCAGCATGACGCCCATGAGCAGGCCGCCGTTGCTGCCGCCCACCGCGCCCAGCTGGTCGTGGGTGGTGATGCCGCGCGCCACCAGGTCGCGGGCGATGGCGGCGAAATCCTCGTAGGCCTTGTGCCGGTTGGCCTTCAGCACCGAGGTGTGCCATTCGGGGCCGTATTCGCCGCCGCCGCGGATATTGGTCATGACGTAAGTGCCGCCGCGTTCCAGCCAGCCCATGCCGACCGCGCCGCTGTAGGCCGGGCGGCGCGACACCTCGAAGCCGCCGTAGCCGGACATGACGGTCGGTCCGGGGGTGCCCCGCAGATCACGGTGGCGGATCACGAAATACGGGATCTCGGTGCCGTCGTCGGAACGCGCGAAGAACTGCTCGGTCTCCATGCCGTCGGCGTCGAAGAACGCGGGCTCCTGCTTCAGCACCTCCACCGAGCCGCCGACCGAACTCGACATGAGCGTGGCCGGGCTGGTGAAACTGCTGGTGGAGAGCATGAATTCGTCGCCGCCCTCGAGCCGGTCGAGGTTCATCACGCTGGTGGTGGACATGGCCGGGGCGTCGGCCAGCGGCGCGCGGGTCCAGCCGTCCGGACCGGGGGTGAGCACGTGCAGTTCGGTCTGCACGTCGTGCAGGGTGGCCAGTAGCAGGTGGTTCTCGGTCCAGCTGTAGCCGTGCAGGGCGGTGTGCGGGTCGGGGGTGAAGAGCACCTCGAAATCGCGTGCGCCGGAGAGGAATTCCTCGAAGTCGGCGGCCAGCAGCGCACCCGCCGGATAGGTCGAGCCGTTCACCTCCCACGGGGTCTTCGGCCGCACCAGCAGCCACTCCTTGTTCCAGGAGACGTCGGCGTCGGTGGGAGCCTCGATGAGCCGCAAGGTGTCATCGGATTCGAGCAGGTAGACCTCTTCGTTGAAGAAGTCGGTGGCGCGGCTCACGTAGTGCCGTTCGTAGCCGGGGGTGCGGTCGTAGCCCGCCGAGACGGCCACGTCGGTGGACAGGCCCTCGTACACGAATTCGGCCTCGGTCAAGGGGGTTCCGCGCCGCCAGCGCTTCACCACCCGGGGATAGCCGGAGTCGGTGAGGGAACCGGGGCCGAAGTCCGTGCCCACGTAGATGGTGTCGTGATCGATCCAGGCGTAGTCGGACTTGGCCTCGGGGAGGTGGTAGCCGCCGTCCGCCGGGTCGATGAAAGTCTTTGCCTCGATATCGAATTCGCGGATCACCTTGGCGTCCGCGCCGCCGCGCGACAGGCTGATCAGCGCACGCCGCTGCTCCGGGCGCTTCACCGCCGCGCCGCCCCATACCCAGTTCTCGCCCTCGGCCGCGGCCAGCGCGTCCAGGTCGATGAGGATCTCCCAGTCCGGCTCGGTCTTGGCGTATTCGGCGAAGGTGGTGCGCCGCCACAGGCCCTTGGGGTGCTCACGATCGCGCCAGTAGTTGTAGAGCCACGGGCCGCGCCGGCTCGGATAGGCGATGCGGGTGTCGGTATCGAGCATGGCGAGCACACGCGCCTCGAGTTCGCCGAAACGCTCGGTCGAGGCGAAACGCTCCTTCGACACCACGTTCCGTTCCTCGGCCCACGCCAATGCGCGGTCGCTCTCGACTTCTTCGAGCCACAGGTAGGGGTCCGTCACACCCTCTCCAACACCGGTCATGCCCTCATTGTTGCCCAGGGGCGCGTTCGCCGGTCGCGAACGTGTTGCCCAGCACGGTGGCAAGGTCGGCCGGGCGCGGGTGGCGCCGACCGCTCCGTCCGGTCAGTAGGATTGCCGGGTGTCGCATGAGCCCCGGCTGTGGGAACAGCACTGCTGCCTGCCATTACTGCCGACCGCTGACGTCACCGAGCTGATTCGGTACCCGCTGGGCTCGTATCTCTCGGTGAACATCGGGTATTCGCCGCAGACCACCCGCGACTCGCTGGAACTGGTCACCCAGCTGCGGCGGGATGCCTTGACCGACGGCCGTTTCCGGCTGGTGCACGACATCGAGGACGCCTGGCCGAGCACACCGACCGCGGAGACCGAGTCCACCATCGCGCTGGCCTTCGACCTCGAGGACGCCGGGCCGCTGGACGGCGACCTCGACAATGTCGAGCTGTTCCACGAACTGGGCCTGCGCTCGCTGCTGCCCACCTACAACCACGCCAATGCCGCCGGCTGCGGCTGCCTCGACACCGAGGACACCGGGCTCACCGCCTACGGACGCGACCTGATCCGCACCCTCAACGAGGTGGGCGTGTTCGCCGACGGGTCGCACTGCTCGCGCCGCACCGGCCTCGACATCGCGGAGGCCACCAGCGTCCCGATGATCTACAGCCACTCGAATTTCGCGGCGCTGTGGGAGCATCCCCGCAATATCGCCGACGAGCAGGCCAAGGCGTGCGCGGCCACCGGCGGGGTGATCGGTGTCAACGGGGTCGGCATCTTCCTGGGCCGCAACGAGCCCGCCGACCGGGCCGGGCGGGTGGAGGCCATGGCCGACCACATCGCCTACGGGGCGGAACTGGTCGGTATCGAGCACGTCGGGGTGGGCTCGGACTACTCCTTCGACGCCGACGATTTCAATCGGGAGCTGGCCGAGAATCCGGAGAGCTATTCCGAGGAGTACCTCCGCTACGGCCAATTGCAGTGGACGCCACCGGAAGATCTGCTCGGCACGTCGGGGGTGCGCGGCCTGGACGCGGCGCTCGCCGACCGCGGCTTCTCCGTGGCGGACCGGGCGGCCGTCTTCGGCGGCAACTTCGCGCGCGTCGCCCGGCAGGTGTGGCGCGGCTGATTCCGCCTGCATAGCGAACTGATCGGTCGTTTCCATAGTGTGGGAGTGACCGCTCTCACGTGGTCCCGGTCTCACCCGGGCGGGGGATGGCTGAGTGAGCACCCGGCAACAGGTCTAGTCTCGAAGCCGTGACTTCCCACTACGATGTCGTCGTTCTCGGCGCTGGTCCCGGCGGTTACGTCGCCGCGATTCGTGCCGCTCAACTCGGCCTGCGAACAGCGATCGTCGAGCAGAAATACTGGGGTGGCGTGTGCCTGAACGTGGGCTGCATTCCGTCCAAGGCGCTGCTGCGTAACGCGGAGCTGGCTCATATCTTCACCAAGGAAGCGAAGACCTTCGGTATCTCGGGTAACGCGACCTTCGACTTCGGCGCGGCGTTCGACCGCAGCCGCAAGGTCGCGGACGGCCGGGTCAAGGGCGTCCACTTCCTGATGAAGAAGAACAAGATCGACGAGTTCGACGGGACGGGCACGTTCACCGGTCCGAAGTCGCTCTCGGTCGCGCTGACCAAGGGCGGCACCGAGGAGATCACGTACGACAACGTGATCATCGCGACCGGTACCGAGACCAAGCTGCTGCCGGGCACCTCGCTGTCGGCCAACGTGGTCACCTACGAGGAGCAGATCCTCACCCGCGACCTGCCGGGCTCCATCCTCATCGTGGGTGCGGGCGCCATCGGCATGGAGTTCGGCTACGTCCTCAAGAACTATGGCGTGGACGTGCGCATCGTCGAGTTCCTGGACCGCGCCCTGCCGAACGAGGACGCCGACGTCTCCAAGGAGATCACCAAGGCGTACAAGAAGCTCGGCATCACCATCACCACCGGTGCGGCCGTGCAGTCCATGGAAGACGACGGCTCCAAGGTCACCGTCGCCATCAAGGACAACAAGACCGGCGCCATCGAGACCGTCACCGTCGACAAGGTGCTGCAGGCCGTCGGCTTCGCGCCGCGCGTGCAGGGCTACGGCCTGGAGAACACCGGCGTCGCGCTCACCGACCGCGGCGCCATCGCCATCGACGACTACATGCGCACCAACGTCCCCGGCATCTACGCCATCGGTGACGTCACCGCCAAGCTGCAGCTCGCGCACGTCGCCGAGGCGATGGGCGTGGTCGCGGCCGAGACCATCGCGGGCGCGGAGACCCAGGCGCTGGGCGACTACCGCATGATGCCGCGCGCCACCTTCTGCCAGCCGCAGGTCGCCTCCTTCGGCCTCACCGAGCAGCAGGCCAAGGACGAGGGCTACGACGTCAAGGTCGCCACCTTCCCGTTCACCGCGAACGGCAAGGCGCACGGCCTCGGCGACGCGCAGGGCTTCGTCAAGCTGATCTCCGACGCCAAGTACGGGGAACTGCTCGGCGGCCACCTGATCGGCCCGGACGTCTCCGAGCTGCTCCCCGAGCTGACCCTGGCCCAGAAGTGGGACCTCACGGTCAACGAGGTCGCCCGCAACGTCCACACCCACCCGACCCTGTCGGAAGCCATTCAGGAAGCGATCCACGGCCTCGCCGGCCACATGATCAACTTCTGACTCCGAAGGGTCTCAGGGGCTTCGCCCCCGAACCCCTGCGAGATTTCGGCCTGGTGTCAGCGTAAAGCGCTGGCACCAGGCCGTTTTCGTCGATGTGGTCAGTCCGCCAGGTGCAGGCGGCGGTGCAGGGCGTAGACGCGGTCGGTGAGTTCCGGGAAGGGGCCCGAGACCGGGATGGACGGGGCCACTTCCTGGATGGCGAGGGGACGGATCGGGCCCGCGGGGACGCCGAACTCGGTGAGCCACTCGGTGAGTTGGGCGGTGGAGGCGGCGTAGACGATCGGGCCCAGGCCGACCCAGGCGTGGGCGGCCGAGCACATGGCGCAGTGTTCGCCGGAGGTGTAGACGGTGGCGGTGGCGCGCTGCTCGGGGGTGAGGTGGTCGGCGGCCCAGCGGGCCAGTTCGAATTCGGGGTGGCGGGTGGCGTCGCCGCCGGAGACCCGGTTGCGGTCCTCGGCCAGGACCTGGCCGTCCGCGTCGACCAGCAGGGACCCGAACGGCTCGTCGCCCGCGTCGAGGGCCTCGGCGGCCAGTTCCACGCAGCGTTCCAGGTAGTGCAGATCGGTGTCGGCGGACATGCGGCTCCTTACGGGCGGTGGTAGGCGGACTGGGCCGCTTCGATGGTCGCGATATTGGACTCGAGGATGTCGATGAGGCCGACGAGCTGGTCGGCGACCCGCGCGCCGAGGTCGGTGAGGGTGTACTCGACCACCGGCGGGATGGACTGCTGGACTTCGCGATTGACCATGCCGTCGCGTTCCAGGGTCTGCAGGGTCTGGGAGAGCATGCGCTCGGAGATGCCGTCGACCCGGCGGCGCAGTGCCGAGAAGCGGTAGGGGCCCTCGCGCAGGGCGGCCAGGGCGAGCACGCCCCAGCGGCTGGCGACGTCCTGCAGGACCGGGCGGGAGGCGCAGTTGCGGGCGAAGACGTCGGCTTCCAGGGTCGGGTCGTCCGCGAAGGACTGGTCGGAAGGCCGGGCGTTCATGAGATTCAGGTTACCTGTCATTCGGGTAGCGGTTCAGGAATAGCATGTGCTTACTATTAGTTAGTACATGTCGAGCGTGCAGTTCATTCCATCCAACCTGGAGGTAGTCATGACCGTCGCAGTCACCGGAGCCAGTGGTCAGCTGGGTCGCCTGGTCGTCGAGGCGCTGCTGAAGGACGGGTCGCAGCCCGTCGTCGCCGTGGTCCGCGATCCCGCCAAGGTGGCCGACCTGGCCGAGCGCGGTGTCGAGGTGCGGGTCGCGAGCTTCGACGATCCGGCGGCGCTGGAACGCGCCTTCCGGGGCGTCGACCGCGTGCTGCTGGTCTCCGGCAACGAGTTCGGCAAGCGTGTCGCCCAGCACACCAATGTGGTGCGTGCCGCCGAGGCCGCGGGCGTGAAACTGCTGGCCTACACCAGCATTCCGCAGGCCGACCGCAATCCGCTGATCCTCGCCCAGGAGCACATCGGCACCGAGGCGGTGCTGGCCGGGGCGAGCATCCCGACCACCCTGCTGCGCAACGGCTGGTACTGGGAGAACTACGCCGGTGGTCTGGGCCACGCCGTCGCGAGCGGCGTGCTGCACGGCGCGGCCGGGGACGGCAAGGTATCCGGCGCGGCGCGGGCCGACTACGCCGAGGCGGCCGCCCGGGTGCTCACCACCGACGGGCACGAGGGCAAGGTCTACGAGCTCGGCGGCGACGAGACCCTCTCGTACGCCGAACTGGCGCAGGTGATCTCGGAGGTCTCCGGCAAGCCGGTCCGTTACGAGGATCTGCCGCGGCAGGATTACGCGGCCGCGCTGCAGGGCGCGGGCCTGGACGCCGGATACGCGGCGGTGCTGGCCGACGCCGACGCCGGGATCGCGGGCGGCATCCTGGCCGTCGACTCCGGCGACCTGCAGCGGCTGCTGGGCCGCCCGACCACCCCGGTGGCCGAGGTGTTCCGGGCGGCCCTGAACTGATCGAGGGATCGGGCTGAACCGATCGGGCGGACGGGCGGGCTCAGTACCAGTTGTGGGCCTGCCAGAACGCCCACGCGTTGTTCGGGCTGCCGTAGCGTTCGACCATGTAGCGATAGGCCCAGCGCAATTGGGTGAGCGGGTTGAACATCCAGTCCGGGCCCTCGCTGAACATCTTGTGCGCGGGGAGGGCCTGGGGCAGCCCGTACGCGCCCGAGGTCGGGTTGATCGCGAACACCTGCCAGTCGCTCTCGCGGGTGATGATGTGGTTGAACGAATCCCACTGGTCGAACGGGACCATGAAGCGGGACATGGTCTGCAGGGCGGGCTTCGAAAAACGCTGGGCCGAGCCGACCAGTTGCAGCAGCGAGGCCGGATCGATGGGAAGCGCGACCGGGACGCCGGTGGCGGAGACGGGGTTGGCGATCTCGGTGCGGGCGTCGGCGTGCGTGACGCCGACCGTCAAGGGCGCGATGGCCGCCGTCAGCAGTCCGAGTACCGCTACTCGGATCGGGCGCCGGCGGGCGGTGTTCTCGTGGGAAGCGGGCAACGCCTGGTCCTTCCGTGTCGTTCACGAAAAAACAGACCCCATGTGTCTTCCAATCAGAAACCGACCGTACGCCCTTGGACTTCGGTGACGGGGTGAGCGACACGCGGGGATCTGCCTGATCAGCGTTGATTCGCTGGTCAGCGCGCCCGCCCGCGAAGCAGTTCGCGCTCGCTGTCATTGGCGGTGAGTTCGGCCGCCCGCTCGAATGCCGCCCGCGCCTCGGCGGTCCGGCCCAGCCGCTCCAGGAGATCCCCGCGCACGGCGTGCAGCAGGTGATAGCCGTCCAGATCCGCTGCGACCGCGTCGATCAACTCCAGGCCCGCCGCGGGCCCGTGCACCATCGCCACCGCCACCGCGCGGTTCAACTCCACGACCGGTGACGGGAATCGTTGCGCGAGCACGGCATACAGTCCGGCGATGCGCCGCCAATCGGTGTCGGCGGCAGCCGGGGTCACCGCGTGCACCGAGGCGATGGCGGCCTGCAGGGCGTAGCGGCCGGGCGGGAGTTCCCGCGTCCGGTTCAGGGTGTGGGCGCGGGCCAGGGCCGCGAGTCCGCGTTCGATGTACAGGCGGTTCCAGCGGGAACGGTCCTGGTCGGGGAGCAGGATCGGGCCGCCGCCGGAATCGCTGCGGGCCGTGGTGCGTGAGGCCTGCAATTCCAGCAGGGCCGCCAGGCCGTGCGCCTCCGGTTCCGCGGGCAGCAGTCCGGTGAGGATGCGGGCCAGGCGCAGCGCGTCCTCGCACAGTTCGGCGCGCACCCAGCGTTCGCCGGAGGTGGCCGCGTAGCCCTCGTTGAAGATCAGGTAGATCACTTCGAGCACCGAGTCCAGTCGCGCGGTCAGCTCCGCGCCCTCCGGTACCTCGAAGGGGATCCCTTTGGCGGCGATGGTGCGTTTGGCGCGCACGATCCGTTGCGCCACCGTCGATTCCGGGACCAGGTAGGCGCGGGCGATCTCGGTGGTGGTCAACCCGCCCACCATGCGCAGGGTGAGCGCCGCCCGCGCCGGGGGCGTGAGCACCGGGTGGCAGGCGGTGAAGATCATGCGCAACAGGTCGTCGGCGATCACCGGGTCCGGTTCGCCCACCGGCGCTTCCGCGATGATCGCCTCCCGGCCCAGTAGTTCCAGCTTCCGGGCGAAGTTCGCGTCGCGCCGGATGCGGTCCACCGCCCGGTGTTTGGCGGTGAGCATGAGCCAGCCGCCGGGATTCGGCGGAACGCCCGCGGACGGCCACTGTTCCAGCGCCGCCACGTGGGCGTCCTGCGCGAGTTCCTCAGCGGTGGCGATATCCCCGACCAGGCGGGTCAATCCCGCCACCAGCCGGGGCCATTCGATGCGCCAGGCCGCTTCCACGGCCCGGCGCGCCCGCTCCTCCCGCGGAGTCAGTGCTGGCCTTCCAGCTGCCGCACCTCGACCTCGATCTCCCATTCGGGTCCGTGCACGCGCAGGAACCGGGAGGCCCATTCGGCGGCCTCCTCGGGGGAGCGGGTCTGCAGCAGCAGGTAGCCGCCGATGATCTCCTTGGATTCGGTGAACGGACCGTCCATGACGGTCTGCGTGCCGCCGGACTGCCGGATCCGGGTGCCCTCCTCGGGCGGGCGCAGGCCCGCGGTGTCGAGCAACACGCCCGCCTTGGTCATCTCCTCGATGATCTCGTTGACCCGCGCGATCAGGTCGTCGCCGGGACCGTCGGGGGCCTGGGCGGGGTCCAGGCGAATCAGCACCAGGTGTCGCATAGTCGAATCCTCCTTCGTGTGGGGATCGTGGTTCGACCCTCGCCTACTCCTCGAACGGGGTGGGGCGGAATCGACATCCGGCTCAGACCCACTGCACCAGCTGGATGACGATGCCGTTGGGGTCCAGCGCCTGGAAGTAGCGTTCGCCCCACGGCTCGGTCTCGATGGGCGTCACGATCGGCACGCCCTCGCCCCGCACGCGAGCGTATTCGGCATCGATGTCATCCACCACGAAGACCACCAGCAGGCCCCGGCCGGCGCTGCCCGCGATGCGGTCCGGCTTGAAGCTGCCGAGGCCGGTGCGCAGGTAGATGACGTCGAAGCCGGCGTCGGGCCGGGTCAGGTTGACGAAACCGTCGGCCGACATCTTCTCGGTGAAGCCGAAGTGGTCGATGAGGAATTTCGCGGAGGCGGTCTCGTCGGGCACGTTCAGGGAGATCGCGGATGCGGTGACGTTCAAGGGTCCTCCTAGGTGGTGCCGGTAAACTCTGTACTATGTACGCTGTACTTTGTACGGACATTCCCGACGGGATGCAAAGTGATGACCGTCACATGGATACGATCGGCGGCGGAGGTGACGCGAATGGCCGCGAAAGGCGGGGAACGCAGCAGCGCGGGAGACCCGGTGCGAACCCTGGAACTGCTCTGGCGCGAGCCCGGCGCCGGCGGGTCGGCGCGCGGGCCCAAACAACGCACCACCGTGGACGCCGTCGTCGCGGCCGCGCTCGGGATCGCCGATACCCAGGGGCTGGCCGCGCTCACCATGCGCTCGGTCGCCGCCGCGCTCGGCATCACGCCGATGGCCACCTACACCTATGTGCCGGGCAAGGCGGAACTGCTGGATCTCATGCTCGATACGGTCTACCAGCGCATGGAGCGCCACGATCTGAGTGGAATGGGCTGGCGGGAGCGGGTTTCCACGATCGCCGCCGAGAACCGCGCCATGCTCGCGGCGCACCCGTGGGTGGCGTACCTGCCCACCACGCGCCCGCCGCTGGGGCCGGGCGTGGCGGCGAAGTACGACCACGAACTGCGGGCCTTCGACGGCCTCGGTCTCGGCGACCTCGAAATGGACGCGGCGCTCACGTACGTGCTGGGGTTCGTGACCTCCACCGCGCAGCTCGCGATCGACGCCGCCGGGGCGGCCGCGGAAAGCGGGCAATCCGACCATGATTGGTGGGAGCGCGCGGCTCCGCTGCTGGCCCGGGTGTTCGACGCCGAGCGCTACCCCCTGGCGGCGCGGATCGGCGAGACGGCCGGGCAGGCGCATGACAGTGCCTACAGCGCCGACCACGCCTACGAATTCGGTCTCGCCCGGGTGCTCGACGGGCTGGCGGGCCTGATCGAGCACCCCGAACACTGATCGAGAACCCCTGAGCGCGTCTGTCCCTTCCGCGAACCTGGCACAGACCGACCGGGACGACGGTCTCAATTTCGCCGCACGGAGCGGCGGGTGGCGGCAGAATTTCAGCTATGCCCCGATCGGCCCCGGCAGTCGTTGCCGCCGAAACCTTCACCAGGGCAGCGCAGCCGGTGCTTCCCGTGGGGGAGGGACTGGTCCTGCGGCCGTGGCTACGGCGCGACGGCCCCGAGGTGTACGCGGCATTCCAGGATCCAGCTATCGCCCGCTGGCACGTGCGCACCGCCGACACCGTGGAGGAGGTCGGGGACTGGGTGGACTCGTGGGCCCGGTCGTGGAGCAGTGGCGCGGCGGCGAATTGGGCCGTGGCGGACAGCCGCAGCGGCCGGCTGATGGGCCGCGCCTCACTGCATCACATGGAGCTGTGGCACGGCGAGGCGGAGATCGCGTACTGGGTGATCCCGGCGGCCCGCGGTCGCGGCATCGCGCCGCGGGCGGTGGCGGCGCTGGTCGGCTGGGCCTTCGAGGTGGCGGGATTCCACCGCCTCGAATTACGTCATTCCGTGCACAACGCCCAATCCTGCCGGGTGGCTTGCAAATCCGGCTTCGTCCTCGAGGGCATCAATCGCAGCGCGGGCCTGCACACCGACGGCTGGCACGATATGCACCTGCACGCCCGCATCCAGCCCGTCCGCCCCGCCGAACCCGGCCTCTCGTACGAGGCCGCCACCCAGCCGGTCTTCCGCCTGCGCCGCTAGGGCTTCCGGTCAGTGGTCGGTCTCGATGCGCAGCGCGGTGATGGTGCTGGCCAGGCCCTCGTACTGATTGGTGAGCAGCACGATCTCGATGAGCCGCTGTTCGTCGTAGTGCGCGGCCAGCGCCTGCCAGGTGGCGTCGTCGAGGTCGCGGGTGGCGACCAGTTGGTCGACGGCGGTGAGCAGGGCGCGTTCCTTGTCGGTCCAGCCCGCGGCGGCGGGCCCCTCGCGCAGCCGGTCCAGAATCTCGGGAGTGACGCCCGCGCGCCGTCCCAGCCGGATGTGATGGTCGGTCTCGTATTCGCATTCGCGCAGGTGCGCGACGCGGAGAATGACCAGTTCGGATTCGTAGCGCCGCAGCTTGCCGCCGGGCATGAGCCGCCCCGAGAAGTGCAGCCAGCCGCGGAACAGGCCGCCGGTGCGGCCGAGCGTGCTGAACAGGTGGGCGTCGTCCGTCCCGGCGGCGCGGGAAAGCGCCTGCCAGACAACCCAGTTGACCGGTCCGAGCTCCCGCAGACGGCCGGGAGCGATGCGTGGCTTCGTCGACACCATGACTCCAGTCAACACCCTGTCTGGGCCACCCGCCAGACCATCGTGGTGCGGGCCGCGAGTCGGCGCTTCCGCACACCGGCCCGCGCACTGCGCCGACGGTGCAGGGCGGGCCCGGTCAGGACTCATTCGCGAACCGCTCGGGCGAGTCTGGTGAGTTCCAGGGCGCGGCGGGCACGGGTGAGGACATGGGCTCGGGAGCTGGCGAGGTGGGCGAGCAGGGTGCGCAGGGCGGCGTCGAGTTCGTCCGAGAGCAGGTGTTCGGCGATGGCGATGTGGTCGTCGGCCATGGCGGCGATGCGGCTCGGTGTGGGGATGTCCAGGGCGCGCACGGGGCGGACGCGGGCCTGGACCGCCGAGAGCGCGTCGGCCAGTGCGGCATTACCCGCCGCGTGCAGCAGGACCGTGTGGAAACGCTCGTCCGCGGCGATGAGATCGGCGTCGGGTTCGGGCGGCTGGTCGCGCAGGTCACGCCAGAATTCGAGTTCCCGCCGGACCGCGGCCGAGTCGAGTCGCATGCCGCTGAGGGATGGGGGCGTGGCGGTGATGGATGGGGATGCGGTGGCCGATACGGCGGTGGGGGCGGGCGTGATCGGTTCACCGGGGCCGGCCGCCGCGGCGTGCGGGGTGCCGGGAAAGCCGGTCGTCGTGGTTTGCAGCCGCTGAATTCCCCTGGCTTCCAGCACGATTCGGAGTTCGTAGAGATCGCCCAGGTCGTCTACGCGGGGGCGGTACGGGTACAGGCCGTCGGGGTGGCGTTCCAGCAGACCGTCGGACAGCAGCCGGGCCAGCGCCTCCCGGACGGGGGTCCGGGAGACGCCGTACGCCTCGGCGAGTCGTTCCTCGCCGAGCCGCTCGGTCGGCACCAGCACCCCGGCCGCGAGATCCTGTTGGAGCGCGCGGTAGACCCGCTCCGACAACGGAATGCGCCCCCTGCGCGCGTTCACGCCGCTGTCCGATCAGATCGCCATGGCCAGGCGCACCGCGGATTCCGCGCCCGCACCGCCCTCCCCGGAGGACGTGACGCGGCCCGAGCGCAGCACGTAGAACTGCTGCGCGGCTTGCAGCGCGAAACCGATGTGCTGTTCCACCAGTAGCACGCTCAGACCGCCGCGGGCGGTGAGATCGATGATGGTGCGCTCGATCTCGGCGACCACCGACGGCTGGATGCCCTCGGTCGGCTCGTCCAGGATCAGCAGCTTCGGTTCGGTGATGAGGGCGCGGGCGATGGCCAGTTGCTGGCGCTGACCGCCGGAGAGCAGGCCGGCCTTACGGGTCAACAGTTCCCGCAGCGCCGGGAACAGGTCCAGGGCTTCGGCGATGAGTTCCTTGCCCTTGGCCCGGCCGTCGGCCACCACCTGCAGGTTCTCCATTGTGGACAACTGTGGAAAACTCTGCTGCCCCTGCGGCACGTAGGCGATGCCGCGCTTGACCCGCCGCGACGGCGACATCTTGGTGATGTCCTCGCCACCGAAGCGGATCTTCCCGGACTTGGCGGGCAGCAGGCCGACCGCCGCGCGCAGCAGCGAGGTCTTGCCGGCCCCGTTGTGGCCCATGATGGCGGCCACGCCATTGTCCGGAACCGTCAGGGACACACCGTGAATCACTTCGGTCCGGCCGTAGCCGGTGTGTAGGTCAACGAGTTCCAGCATTCGTGGCCTCCTTCGCCTCGTCCGATTCCTGCTCCGCGCCGGCGGCGGTGTGCTCCTGGGCGGCGGTGTGTTCCGCGGCCTCGGCGGGCGGCAGCTCACCGGCCGCGGCGGTGCCGAGGTAGACCTCCTGCACCTTCGGATCGGCCTGCACCTGCTCCACCGTGCCCTCGCTGAGCACCCGGCCGCCCGCGAGCACGGTCACCGAACTGGCGAACGCGCGCATGAAGTCCATGTCGTGCTCGACCACGATGACCACCCGCTCACCGCCGATGCGGCGCAACAGATTTCCGGTCTCCTCGCGTTCCTCGGCGCTCATGCCCGCCACCGGTTCGTCCAGTAGCAGCACCGACGCGTTCTGCACCAGCAGCATGCCGATCTCGAGCCACTGCTTCTGGCCGTGCGCGAGCACGCCGGCGGGCTTGTCGCGCAGCGCGGTGAGCCCGGTCGTCTCCAGCGCCTGCTCGATGGCGGGCAGCACCGACTTGCGCCGGCGCAGCATGGTGAGCGCCGACCGTCCCGCGCCCGCCGCGATATCGAGGTTCTGCAGCACGGTGAGCTGTTCGAACACGCTCGCGGTCTGGAAGGTGCGGCCGACGCCCAGGCGCGCGATCTGATGCACCTTGCGGCCGATGAGCTCGGCGCCGGTCTTCTGCGCCGAACCGGTCGCGGGGACCAGTCCGGTGATGGCGTCGATGAGGGTGGTCTTGCCCGCGCCGTTGGGTCCGATGAGGAACCGCAGGTCGCCCTGCAGGACGGTGAGGTCCACGTCGGAGACGGCTTTGAAGCCGTCGAAACTGACCGAGAGGCCGCGGATTTCGAGGTATTCGCTGTCCATGCCGGCGTTGCCGCCGGGCTTCGGTGCGGGTGTGGTCATCGGGCTTCCACCTTCTGCTCGGCGGCGGGCTCGGCTTCGGCATGCGGCTCGGTGTCGGCCGCGGTGTCGGCGGCGGGTGCGGGTTCGGCGGGCGCCGGGGCGGTGTCGGCGGCCCCGGCAGGTCGCCACCGCTCCAGCAGCTGCTTGGCCATCGGCCCGAATCCGGCCAGCCCGGCCGGGATGAAACCGACCACCACGATGAACAGCGCGCCCTGGAAGTAGGTCCACGCCGAAGGGAAGTTCTCGGAGAACGTGGTCTGCGCCCAGGCCACGCCGATCGCGCCCAGCACCGGACCGAGCAGGGTGGTGCGGCCGCCGATGGCGACGCCGATCAGGAACGCGATGGACGGGACCACACCGATGTCGGCGGGGGAGATGATCCCGACGATCGGGGTGAACAGCGCGCCCGCGATACCCGCGAAGAACGCGGCCACCACATAGGCGATGATCTTGATATTGGCCGGGTCGTAGCCGAGGAATCGAACCCGCTCCTCCTGATCACGCACGGCGACGAGGAGTTCGCCGTACCGGCTGTGCATCAGCTGCCGCGCCACCGCCACCACCGCGAGCAGCGTGGCCGCCGCGATGAAGAACAGCATGCGCCGGTTCACCGGATCGTCGAGGCGGAAGCCGAAGAACGAGCGGAAGTCGCTCAAACCGGTGAACCCGCCGATGGTCTGCTGCCCGGTGAGCAGGATCGCCAGCGCCGCCGCCAGCGCCTGGCTCAGGATCGCGAAGTAGGCGCCCTTGACCCGGCGCTTGAAGACGCCGAAGCCGAGCACCGCCGCCAGCGCGGCCGGCAGCACCGCGATGGCCAGGATCGCCACCGGAGCGGACTCGAAAGGCCGCCAGTACGACGGCAGTTCGGGCACGCCGGCGATGACCATGAACTCCGGCACGTCCTCGTGCGCCTTGGCGGCGTCGGCCATCTGCAGGTGCATGGCCATGATGTACGCGCCGAGCCCGAAGAACACGCCCTGGCCGAGGGTGAGCATGCCGCCGCGGCCCCACGCCAGGCCGATGCCGACCGCGACGATGGCGAAACACAGGAACTTGGCGAGCAGGCTCAGCCGGAAATCGCTGAGCAGCGCGGGCGCGAGCCCGAACAGCACGATGGCGGCGATAGCGAAGCCGCCCAGGGCTTTCAGCGAAGAGTTGGCGCTCAGGCGCTGGATGGTTGTCATGCCAGACTCCTCGTCCGGACGGTGAACAGACCCTGCGGGCGGACCTGCAGGAAGATCACGACCACGATGAAGACGATCACCTTCGCGACCGTCGCCGTGGTCGAGTACTCGATGAACGAGTTCAGCAGCCCCATACCGAAGGCCGCGATCACGGTGCCCTTGATCTGTCCCAGGCCGCCGATCACGACCACCAGGAACGCGTCCACCAGATACGACTGCCCGATGGTGGGGCTGGTGGAGCCGATCAGGGTCAGGGCGACACCGGCCACGGCAGCCAGTCCCGACCCGATGAAGAAGGTGCTGACGTCGGTGAGACGTGAAGAGACGCCGGAGGTTTCGGCCAGACTGCGGTTCTGCACCACCGCCCGGATGCGCCGGCCCAGCGGGGTCGTCTTGAGCGCGGTGGCCAGCGCGATCACCGCCACCACGGCCAGCACCATGATGAAGATGCGGGTCTTGGGCACCACGGTGCCCGCGATCCCGATGCCGCCGGTCAGCCATTCGGGCGCGACCACGTTCTTGGCGGGGGCGCCGAAGATGTCGCGCACCGCCTGCTGCAGCACCAGCCCGACACCGAAGGTGACCAGCAGGGTGTCCAGCGGGCGGTCGTACATCCAGCGGATGAGCCCCATTTCCAGGGCGGCGCCCAGCAGACCGCCGACCAGGAAACCGGCGAACAATGACACGATCAGCGCCACACCGGTCGCCGAGACCAGTTGCTCCACAACATAAGTGGTGTAGCAACCGGCCATGATGAATTCGCCGTGCGCCATATTGATGACGCCCATCTGACCGAAGGTCAGTGACAGGCCCAGCGCGGCGAGCAGCAGGATCGAGCCCAGGCTCAGACCCGTGAACAGCTGTCCGACAGCGACGTCCATGTGAGATACCTCGTGAGTTCTATTGGTGGAGAACGCCGTACGGCTGGTGCGGCGCGCGGGGTGGCGCACCGCACCAGCCGCCCCTCATCGGCGGCCGCCGGGAGTTACTTGAGGCCCTTGGCCCAGTCGTAGTTCTTCAGGTACGGGTCCGGCGCGATGGCCTTGCCCGAGTCCCACACGGTGTAGATGAGTCCGTCGGGGCGGATCTCGCCGATGCGGGCGGTCTTGGTGATGTGGTGGTTGGACCCGTCGATGGTGACGGTGCCCTCCGGGGCGTCGAAGCTGACGCCGTCGGCGGCCTTCTGAATGTCGGCCACCGCGAACGACTTCGCCTTCTCCACGGTGTTCTTCCACAGGAAGACCGAGGTGTAGGCGGCCTCCATCGGGTCGGAGGTGGGCTTGGCGGCGCCGAAGGCGGCCTTGTACGCGGAGACGAACGCCTTGTTCTGCGGGGTGTCGACGGTCTGGTAGTAGTTCCAGGCGGTCAGCTGGCCCGCGACGTTCTGCACGCCGACGCCGCCGACCTCTTCCTCGGCGATGGACACCGAGACCACCGGCATCTCGGCGGCTTTCAGGCCCGCGTTCGCGTACTCGCGGAAGAAGGCCACATTGGAGTCGCCGTTGAGGGTGTTGAACACCGCGCCCGCCTTGGCGCTGCGCACCTTGTTGACGATTGTGGAGAAATCGGTGGAGCCCAGCGGCGCGTAGTCCTCGCCCTTGATCTCGATGCCGTTGGCCTTGGCGTAGGCCTTGATCTCCCGGTTGGCGGTCTGCGGGAAGACGTAGTCCGAACCCACCAGGTAGAGGGAGGTGACGCCCTTCTGCTTCAGGTAGTCCAGCGCGGGGATGATCTGCTGGTTGGTGGTGGCGCCGGTGTAGAAGATGTTCTTCGAGTCCTCGAGGCCCTCGTACTGAACCGGGTAGTACAGCAGCGAGTTCAGCGATTCGAACTTGGGCTTCATGGCCTTGCGGGACGCGGAGGTCCAGCCGCCGAACACCGCGGCGACACAGTCGGAGCTGACCAGCTTCTCGGCCTTCTCGGCGAAGGTCTTCGGGTCCGACGCACCGTCCTCGAGCACCACCTCGACCTTCTTGCCGAGCACCCCGCCCGCCGCGTTGATCTGATCCACCGCCAGCTTGGTGGCATTGGCGACGGTGACCTCACTGATCGCCATGGTGCCGGTCAGCGAGTGCAGCGAACCGATCTTGATGGTGTCCTTCGAGGTGTCCACGCAGGACTTGGCATTGGATCCGGACGCGGTGTCGCTGTCGCGCGACCCGCAACCGGCGACCATGACGGCGGACAGCGCCAGCGCGGTCGGAATGGTGATCGCCTTCATCAGGCGGGAAGCCCTGTCCCGGCGGGAAGAGTCGTGCATCGGCGCATCCTTCGGTTCGCTTACGTATACAGCGGCTGTATTCGTGGAACGAAAGGTAAACGGGAGTTGTTGCGCCGGAATGACTCTCGATGAATGTCGGATTTCCTGTGTTGCCCGCTGATGAATTTCTGCTCACCGCAGTAGCTTTGCGATCGTGCGACGGCGGCATCGTTGCAGGTCAACAGGTACGAAACAGGCGAAAGCCGGTACCAGCGGAAGCTGGCACCGGCTCGAAAGCGATGGTGAGGTGGGGTTTACGGCTCGCAGCGGTCAGTAGCAGTACACCAGGTTGGTGTTCCGGTTGACGGAGTAGCACGGCCTGGTGCTGCTCGGCGTCCCGGAGCCGCTGATCCCGCCGATCATCGCGCCGAGCAGGATCCCGGCGGGTATCGCCATGAACCCGAAACCGAGGCTGATGACGGTGACCACGAGACCGAAGATGCCCCCGATGAGCGCGCCGGTCGCCGCGTTGGCGCTGCCGGTTTGGGCGGTGCCCTCCGCGACGGCGGTGGCGGTCGGGTGTGCGACCAGTGCGGCGCCGTCGTCAGCGATGCTGGGGTTCAGCGAGAGCACCTGATCGGTGCCGTCGATGGTCACCGAGAGCGGCATCGTGGAAGTGACGATGCCGTTTCCGTCGAGGATGTTCACCGCGGTGTCGGTGAGCTGGAACGTGCCCCCGGTCAGGGTGGTGGTGACGGTCTTGTCCGCATCCGAGCGAACAATGGAGAAGCCCACGTCGTTCGCGTCCTGCGCGGCATGCTGGACGGAATGCACCGTGGCCGGATCGAAGGTCGGCGCGCCGTAGGACGTGCCCCCCGTAATCGCCAGCGCGGCAATGGTGAGACCGGCCGTCGCGATAACCTGCTTGATATTCACGTCATCATGTTCGTACGGAATTCCGCGGGCGTTGCCCGCCCGGATGGGTCATCGAATCCGTCACTGAATGATGTACGGGGAGATGGAACTTCGGTGTTCGCTGATGTCCAGGGATTTGCCGAGGGGTGGGAAGGCGCGTTGGGGGCAGTTGGAGCGTTCGCATACCCGGCAGCCGGCGCCGATCGGAGTTGCCTTGGGCTCGTTGAGGTCCAGGCCGTCGGCGTAGACGGTGCGGCCGGCGTGGCGGAGTTCGCAGCCAAGGCCGATAGCGAAGGTTTTGCCGGGTTCGCCGTAGCGGGTGGCGCGGCGTTCCACGGTGCGGGCCACCCACAGGTATTTGCGGCCGTCGGGCATCTGGGCGATCTGGGTCATGATCTTCGCGGGGTAGGCGAAGGTCTCGTAGACATTCCACAGGGGGCAGGTGCCGCCGCTGGAGGAGAAGTGGAAACCGGTCGCGGACTGGCGTTTCGACATATTGCCGGCGCGGTCCACGCGGACGAAGGAGAACGGGACGCCGCGCAGTTTGGGGCGCTGCAGGGTGGACAGGCGGTGGCAGATGGTCTCGTAGCTCTGCGTGAAGAAGGCCGACAGGCGTTCGATGTCGTAGCGGAAGTCCTCGGCCACCTCGTGGAAATGGGTGTACGGCAGGACGGTCGCGGCCGCGAAATAGTTGGCCAGGCCCAATTTCGCCAGCACGATCGACTCCTCGCTGGAGAAATTGCCCTCGGCCACCAGCTTTTCGATGAGGTCGCCGCATTCCAGATACGCGAGTTCGGCGGCGAGTTTGAAGACGCGTTGACCACCGGAGAGGTGGGGGGCGATTTCGAGGCGGCGGGCGACGGGGTCGAAGCGGTGCAGGACGCCGTCGCCGAGGTCGATGCGTTCGACGATCTGGACACCGTGGGCGTCGGAGAGGCGGCGCGGGATCTCACGTTTCAGGTCGCCGCCGTGGAAACGCATGCGATGCGTGAGTTCCTCGGCGGCGGTGTCCAATTCGTGAATGTAGTTCTGGCGCTGATAGAAGTAGTCGCGGACTTCCTCGTGCGGTTTCGAGATGGCGGCCGAACCGCTGCCGTCGGCGAACCGGTCCTCGGTGGCCGCGGCCAGCTGGGCGGTGGTGTTCCGATAGCGGCGGTGCATGTTCACCATCGCGCGCGCCAAACCCGGATGCGCGGACACCATTTCGGCGATCTCCTGCGCGTCGGCCTCCACCCCGAGTTCCTGATCCATCACGACCTCCTGGAGTTCGGCGATGAGCCGGGTGTCGTCCTGGGAGGAGAAGAAGCCGGCGTCGACGCCGAAGACTTCGCTGATGCGCAGCAATACCGGTACGGTGAGCGGGCGCACGTCGTGTTCGATCTGATTGAGATAGCTAGCCGAGATCTCGAGCTTCTTGGCCAGCGAGACCTGACTCAAACCGCGCTCGGTGCGCAGCTGCCGCAGCCGCGCTCCGACGTAAGTCTTGGCCATGCGCCCAGTTTATTGGCGAATTCACATCCCTGCCAATCGCAGGATTAACAGACCCGCTGAGCAATGCATCACACCGATGTCGGTGGCCCGGGATACCGTCGGGAAATGCTCTTGTCCGAAGTGGTCGAAGCATCAGCCGCCGTACGGGCGACATCGTCGCGCAAGAACAAGATCAATATCTTCGCCGAGCTGCTGAAACGGGCCGAGGCGGGGGAGTTGGCACAGGTCGTGGCGTGGCTGTCCGGCGAGCTGACCCAAGGTCGGATCGGCACCGGATGGCGAACGCTGACCGGGCTCGAGGTGGAGTCCGGGACCGTCCCCACCCTGGCCGTGGACACCGTGGACAACTTCTTCGAGCAGCTTTCCGGGGTGAGCGGCTCCGGGTCGGCCGCCCGGCGGCAGGAGCTGCTGGCCACCCTGTTCGGGGCCGCCACCCGCGACGAGCACGACTTCCTGATCCGCCTGCTCACCGGGGAGATGCGGCAGGGGGCGCTGACCGCCATCGTCGCCGAAGCCGTGGCCGTCGCCTTCGATGTGCCGATCGCCGCGGTGCGGCGGGCGCACATGCTGTCCGGGCAGCTGCCGGTCACCGCGGTCGCGGCCCGCACCGGCGGGGCGGCGGCCCTGGAGGCGTTCCGGCTCCAGGTGGGGCGGGCCATCCAGCCCATGCTGGCCTCGCCCGGCGCCAGCCTCGAGGAGGCGGTGGCCGAATTCGACGGGCAGGTCAGCGTCGAGCACAAGATGGACGGCGCGCGCATCCAGGTGCACCGCGACGGCGACCAGGTGTGGGTATTCACCCGGACCCTGCGCGAGATCACCGCGAGCGTTCCCGAATTGGTGGAACTGGTGCGGAAATTGGACTGCACCAGTGTCGTGCTCGACGGAGAAACCCTGGCGCTCAACGATTCCGGGCGGCCGCGGCCGTTCCAGGAGACCATGAGCCGCTTCGGTGCGACCGTCGCGCAGGAACTGCTGCTGCACCCGTATTTCTTCGACTGCCTGCATCTGAACGGGGAGGATCTGCTCGACGCGCCGTTGCGGGATCGCCGCCGGGCGCTCACCGAGGTGGCCGGGGGTCTCGGCATCCCGGCGCTCATCGCCCCCGATCCCGAACGCGCCGCCGAGTATTTCGACGGTGCGCTCGCCGCGGGGCACGAAGGCATCATGATCAAATCCCTCGACGCGCCGTATGCGGCGGGCCGTCGCGGGCGGGCCTGGCAGAAGATCAAGCCCACCCACACTCTCGACCTGATCGTGCTGGGCGCGGAATGGGGCTACGGCCGCCGCACCGGTTATCTGTCGAATCTCCATCTGGGCGCGCGGGATCCGCGGGGCGGGCCGCCGATCATGGTCGGCAAGACGTTCAAGGGCCTCACCGATGCCCTGCTGCAATGGCAGACCAGTGAATTCCCCCGTCACGAACGCGATCGCGACGCGAATACGGTCTATCTCCATCCGGAACTGGTGGTCGAGATCGCGTTGGACGGAGTGCAGACCAGCCCCCGCTATTCCGGCGGAGTCGCCCTCCGCTTCGCCCGGGTCGTTCGTTATCGCCCCGACAAGGACCCCCACCAGGCCGACACCATCGACACCATTCGGGCCCTGCTACCCGGGGCGAAATAGCTGGTTTTCCCCGAGGATCCCGAGCGCCGGTCCTCTCACAGGGGATTCACAGCTGAAACCTGGGTCGCTCCGAGATTCGTATCGCACGATTCGATGGTCGAGCTTCGGCGGACGGTTGTCAGGTGACGGGTCGTCGCAGGAACTGCCACCGCATCTCCCACGCGGAATTCCCTGCACGCCCCGTGCCATCCGCCGGCTCGACGGTGGATTGCGCATGGTCCACCTGTGTGGCCGGTGGTGCCCCGCCCCCTCGCCGGGCACCGCCGGCCGCGGTCATCTCTCGCGGCGGTCAGGATTCGTAGTCGTGGGTGCCGGTGAGGTTCGGCAGCCGGCGGCGGCCCGCCGCGAGTTCGCCCGCGAGATCCTCATAGGCGATGGCCAATTCGGTGAGCCGCTGGGCGGCGTCCAGCATGGCGGCGTCGGGCGACATGGCGAGGGACAGGTAGGCCAGCGCGGAGAACTGGGCCAGCCGGTCCACCACGGTGCCGACGGTCTCGGTGTGCAGGTGCGCGTCGCGGGCGGCCTTGGGCATCTCGGCCGCCACCCAACAGTCGATGTCGTGCACCAGCCGGGCCCGGTCGTGGTCGATGCGGTTGGTGCCATCGGCGGAGGTGAGCCGCCGCTCGTGCAGGTCCGCGAGTAATCCGGCGCAGCGCAGTACCGGATGATCGTCGGGGGGCAGGCCGCGACAGGCCTGCAGCAGGAGGTGTTTCGGCGGGAGCGAATGCACGGCCGACATCCTGCCCCTCGAATGTCTCCGAACGGCAACGACATTCGGTGCCACATTGCCGTCCAGGGGTTGCATCCGGTGCCGTGACGTGCCGTGATGGTGAGGTGATCGTCACCGTGACCATGAACCCCGCCTACGACATGACCTACCGGGTGGAGCATTTCGAGCGTGGTCGCGCGCATCGGGTGCATTCGGTGGACCAGCGGCTGGGCGGGCGTGGCATCAATGTCACGCGGGTGCTCAACCAGCTCGGCAAGTACGCCCGCGCCACCGGGTTCTCGGATCACTCCTTCGCGGCCGCGGCGGAACTCGAGATGCCGGTGGACTTCGTGCACGCGCTGCCGTGGGTGCGGCGGACCGTGGTGATCAGCGAGTCCGATGACGGCACCGCGACCGCGCTGTGGGAGCCGGGGCCGCGGATCACCGAGCCGCGCGCGGTGGATCAGTTGCGGGTGCGGGTGGCGGGGCTGCTGTCGGACATGAGCGGGCTGGTCATCTCCGGGTCGCTGCCGGGCGGGGTGAGCGCGGGGCTGCCCGCCGAGCTGGCCCGCACCGCCATCGCCCGGGGCGTGCCGACGGTCTGCGATTGTGACGGTCAGACACTGGAATTGGCGGCGCGGGTGCCGGGTATCGTGCTCACCCCCAATGTCGAGGAGCTGGAACGGCTGACCGGCCGCCCGGCGGCCACCGTTCCGGAGATCCTGGCGGCCGTGGATCCACTGATCGCGGACGGTGTGGGCGCGGTGGTGGTGACCCGCGGCGGCGACGGCATGGTGGCGGTGACCCCGACCAGGGCCTGGACGGCCGCGCTGCCGAAGCCGCTGGCGGGCAACCCCACCGGGGCGGGGGACGCGGCGGTGGCGGCCATCATCGCGGCGTTGGCCGCCGAGGCCGCCGCCGATTGGCCGGTACTGCTCGCCGACGCGGTCGCCACCTCCGCCGCGGCGGTGGTGATCCCGGTCGCGGGCGAGATCGACCGGGTGCTGCGGGACCGCCTGCTGCCCACCGTGCGGGTGCGGGAACTGGAGACGGTCGCGGTCCGGTCGTAGACCGCACCGGCACGGGCTGTCGACTCCGAGCGCCCGGCCGTAGTCCGCGCCGGGGCCGAGAACCGACAGACCGCGACGTGCCGACCGTGGGCCGCGAGGAGCACACAGGGAGAAACAGACCCGGCGGCGTGGTGGCCCGATCGGGCGATGACTCGGGGTTACGTTGGGGGAGTGTCGGACCTGGAGACTCAACCCGATCGAGGGTCGGGTGTCGGGAATGGATATCGCATGCCGCGGATGGTGCGCGCGGCGCAGGTGCTCGCCGTGGGTATGGGCGTGCTGGGCGTGATGTGCGTGGCGGCCTCGGGCTGGTTGATGGGTTCGAAGGCGGCCATCGTGACCGGGGTGCCGTTCGTCCCGGCGCTGCTGCTCGGGCTGGTGGGGTTGACCTTCCATTCCGAGGGCCAGGCGATCCGGGTCGGCGCGATTCTGGTGGCGGTCCTGAACATGTTCTGGACGGTGCCGTCGATCCTGGACGGTCGGCCGCCGGGTCCGCTGGGTCCGCTGGTGTCGTTGGCGGTGATCGTGCTGCTGTTTCGCCGCGAGGCGCGGGACTGGTTCGAGCCGTCGAGCTTCTGGTGAGCGATCCGGCCGCACCGTAACAAGTCGGTCATCTCGTCCGTTCATTCGCAATCCGCCCGCAATTGCGGGCACCTACCGTGGCCCTATGAGTTCGGAAGTGGCCGCGGGGACGGGCATTCACATCAGCGGGCTGAGCAAGACCTTCCGGTCCGGACGGCGGACGGTGGCCGCCCTGGACGCGGTGGATCTGCACACCGAACAGGGCGCGTTCCTGTCATTGCTGGGGCCCTCGGGCTGCGGCAAGTCGACGATCCTGCGGATTCTCGCGGATCTGGAGTCGCCGTCGGCGGGGACGGCGCGGATCAACGGCGAGACCCCGGCCGAGCTGCGGCGGCGGCATCAATTCGGGATCGCGTTCCAGGATTCGGCGCTGTTGCCGTGGCGCAGTGTGGAATCCAATATCAAGCTGCCGTTGCAGGTGGCGGGCCTGCCGGTGGACCGGGAGCTGATCGCGGACCTGATCGCGCTGGTCGGGCTGGAGGGCTTCGAGAAGAGCAAGCCCGCGCAGCTGTCCGGCGGTATGCGGCAACGGGTTTCGATCGCTCGCGCTCTGGTGGTGAAGCCGACCATCCTGCTGCTCGACGAACCGTTCGGCGCGCTCGACGACATGACCCGGCAGCGGCTGAACCTGGAACTGCTGCGCATCTGGACCGAGAAGCCCGCCACCACCCTGATGGTCACGCACGGCATCGCCGAGGCCGTCTTCCTCTCCGACGTGGTGGCGGTGATGAGTCCGCGGCCGGGCCGG
Organism: Nocardia sp. NPDC004151; assembly: GCF_042874235.1. Taxonomy (NCBI): domain Bacteria; kingdom Bacillati; phylum Actinomycetota; class Actinomycetes; order Mycobacteriales; family Nocardiaceae; genus Nocardia; species Nocardia sp. NPDC004151. Next base: position 44,130 of record NZ_JBIAMR010000003.1, read on the forward strand.
GTGGTGGAGATCGTCGAGATCGACCTGCCGCGGCCGCGCACCCCGGAGATGATGCGGACCCCCGAATTCCACAAGCTGCACGACTATCTGTCGGAGCTGCTGTTCGGGCGCAGCGGGCACGGAGGGGTGGCGACGGAATGAACCGCCTGTCCCGAATCGGCGGCGCGGCGGGCATTCTCGCGCTGCTCCTGCTGTGGACCCTGCTGGCCGAGCTGCGCGTCGCGGGCGGCACGGTGCCCAGCCCGTGGAGGGTGCTACACACCATGTACGCCGACGGCTGGGCGCTCTACGGGCCGAACTTCCGGATCACCGCGTGGGGCGCGCTGCAGGGCTTCGCGTGGGGGAACGGGCTGGCCATCGCGCTGGCGGTGCTGGTGGTGCTGATCCCGCCGATCGAAATGCTGGTCACCCAGCTGGCCATCCTCAGCTACTGCACGCCGCTGCTGGCGCTGGGGCCGATCATCCTGGTGGTGTTCGGCGGCCGCACGCCGACGGTGTTCCTGGCCGCCATGTACTGCTTCTTCACCACCATGGTCGGGACGGTGTCGGGGCTGCGTTCGGCCGATCCCACCGGACTGGACCTGGTGCGCGCCTATGGTGGCGGACGCTGGCAGCGACTGTGGCGGGTGCAGCTGGTCGCGGCGCTGCCGAACACCTTGGCGGCCTTGAAGATCGCCGCGCCGTCCGCGGTGCTGGGCGCGATCATCGGCGAGTACCTGGGCGGCGTGGACAGCGGTATCGGGGTGGCGCTGACCGCCGCGCAGACCGCCTACAACGTGCCGCGCACCTGGGGCATGGCGCTGGCCGCGGCCGCGCTGGCCGGGCTCGGCTACGCGATCGTGGCGCTGGTGGCCCGGATCGCGGTGCCGTGGACTCGGGCGGAGGCGTGATGCGGACGGCGACCGGAGGCGTGATGAGAACCCTGAACGTGCTGCGGCCGATCGGCAGATTCCTATTGCCGCTGCTGGTTTCGCTGATCCTGCTGGTGGCGCTGTGGTACGGCTTCCTGAAGCTGTATCCGCAGGTCGGGCTGGTCGGCAAGAGTCCGGGCGAGGTGTGGCGGTACCTGGTCACCGGGCCCACCTCCGAGTCCGCCCGCAAGGTCATCTTCGGCGAACTGCGGATCACGCTGCGGGACGCGGCGATCGGGTTCGGTTCCGGGATGGGTGCGGCGCTGCTGGTGGCCGCGGTGTTCGTGGGCGTCCCGGCGGTGGCGCAGGCGTTCATGCCGGTGGCCATGCTGCTGCGGTCGGTGCCGCTGGTCGCGATCACCCCGATCATCGTGCTGGTGTTCGGCCGCGGGCTGCTGGGCGTGACCGCCATGGCGGCGATCGTGGTGTTCTTCCCGGCGCTGGTGATGATCATGACCGGCTTGCGATCCGCGCCCCGGCAGGCCACCGAACTCGTGGTCGCCTACGGGGGCTCGCATTGGACGGCCCTGCGCATGGTGGCGCTGCCCGCCGCGCTGCCGTCGGTGTTCGCGGCGGCGCGAATCTCGGTGCCGGGCGCGCTCATCGGGGCACTGCTCGGCGAATGGCTGGGTAGCGGAACAGGTTTGGGCGCGGGCCTGATCCGCGCGATTCCCACGTTCCAGTACAACCGGTTGTGGGCCTCGATCGCGCTGGTCACGGTGGTGTCGGTGGTGGCCTACGCGGTGGTCGGCGTATTGGAGAACCTGGTGCTGGCGCGGTTCTCGCCGCGCAACGGACGAGATTGAGCACACGAGTTAACGCGGCGCATACAAATACGTTGGTCAAAGCAAAAAATCGGAAATCGAAACCGCCTACATTCGCCGCATGAGTGGTTTGTTCCGGCCGGTTCCGGCCGCGCAGTTGTCCATGGGCCGTCGTTCCTTCTTCCGCTACGCCGGGCTGGCCGGTGCGGCGGTGAGCGCGGCCGGGGTGCTCGCCGCCTGCGGAAAGGACTCGTCGGGCGGCGGGAACGGCAGTGTCGCCGACGGTTCCAAGTTCGGGACCGTGGCGGTGCAGTTGTCCTGGCTGAAGAACATCGAATTCGCGGGGGAGTATTTCGCCGATTCCAAGGGCTATTACAAGGACGCCGGATTCGGTTCGGTGAATCTGATCGCGGGCGGCGCGGCCAGCACCTCGGTGGAGGCCGGGCTCGGCACCGGCAAGATCTGGATCGGCATGTCCGCGCCGCAGACCACCGCGCCCGCCATTCTGGAAGGTCTGCCCGCCAAGATCGTCGGCACCACGTATCAGAAGAACCCCTTCTGCATCGTGAGCGCCGCGAACAAGCCGATCCGCAGCCCGCAGGACATGAAGGGTCGCAAGATCGGGGTGCAGGACACCAATCAGCTCATCTTCAACGCGCTGCTCGCCGCCAACAACATGTCACCCGGCGACGTCACGGTGGTGCCCGCGCAATACGATCCGACGCCGCTGGCCAACGGCGAGGTGGACGGCTGGGTCAGCTACGCCACCAACGAGCCGATCACCCTGGCGTCCAAGGGATTCCAGAATGTCAACTTCCTGTTCGCCGACTTCGGGCTGCCGCTGGTCGCGGAGACGCTCACCGTGCACCAGAAGACCATCGACACCGAGCGCGACAAGCTCAAGGCGTTCCTGATGGCGGAGGTGAAGGGCTGGAAGGACGCCGTCGCCAATCCGAGCGAGGCGGCGCGCCTGGCCGTCGAGGTGTACGGCAAGGACCAGCGCCTGGAATTGAAGGAACAGTCACTGGAGGCGATGGCGCAGAACGATCTCGTGGTCTCCGCGAACACCAAGGCCAACGGCCTGTTCACCATGACCGACGAGCTCATCGCGCAGAACATCGCGGCGCTCGGCAAGTCGAAGATCGACATCAAGGCCGACCAGCTGTTCGACCTGTCGGTGCTGAAGGAGACGTTCGCCGAGCACCCGGAACTGAAGCAGTAGAACGGGATCGGGGGGTCAGCGGGCCAGTTGCACGTGCCGCCGGCCCCCACCCGGCGAGGTGGACAGCGGCTCCGCCGACCTGCCGTTGCGCACCGCCAGCAGTTCCGCGGCGATCGAGACGGCGGTCTCGGCCGGGGTGCGCGCCCCCACGTCCAGGCCCGCCGGGGAGTGCAGGCGGGACAGGGTCTCGTCGCTGAAACCGCCCGCCTGCAGGGCCTCCAGCCGATGCGCATGCGACGCCGAGGTACCCAGGGCAGCCAGATACCCCAGCTCGGGTAGTCGCAAAGCGACGGTGAGCAAAGGGATTTCGAACTTCGGGTCGTGCGAGAGCACCACCATGGCGGTGTCGCGATCGATCTCACCGGCCGAGGCCAGGGTGTTGAGATAGCGGTGCGGCCAGTCGACCACCACCTCGCAGCCGGGATAGGCGGTCGAGTTGGCGAAGGTCGGGCGGGCGTCGACGATGGTGATCCGGTAGCCGAGCAGCCGGGCCTGGGTGGCCAGCGCGCTCGCGAAGGCATTGGCCCCCACCAGGATCAGATGCGGCGGGCGGGCGAACGAGGACACGAAGACGTCGGAGTCGGGGAGCGAGACCAGCTCGGTGCCGTGCTTGCGGTCGGTGATGAGGTGCTGCCCGATCACATCCGGATCGGAGTGCCAGACCACGGTGAACAGGGTGACCTGACGCTGCGCCTCGATATCCGCCGCGATATCCGGGAATTCCGGAAAGTGCCTGCGCGAGAACGGTTCCGTGAAGACGTCGAGGGTGCCGACGCAGTCCATCTGGGCGTCCAGGCCGCTGCCCGGACCGAACCGCTGCAACCCGCGCCGGCCGGTGCGCGCCGATTCCGCGGCAGCCTCGTACGCGGCGGCCTCGGCGCAGCCCGCCGAGATGGATCCGAAGGCCCGGCCGTCGGCGTCCACCACCATGGCCGAACCGATCGGCACCGGCGTCGCGCCCTGTGCCCGAACGAGAGTGGCCAACCCTCCGGTCCGCCCGCTGTGCCATACCCGAAGAAGGTCGTCGATGATTTCCCGCATCACATGCTCCCGCTCACAGTGCGCTGCCCGCCGGATAATCCCGATCGATCCCCGTAGCGAGGTCATCGCACGTGACGCACACCATATCCGCTCGTTCTCGTAAATAAGTGCCCGCCCCCGAATTTCCCTCCGCGCTCGCGCGGACCCCCGCCCAGTGCGCGCGCCCCAGCACCACCGGATGACCCGGGGCCGATCCGAAGAACGCTCGCGCCACCCGGCTCTCGCTCGCCCGCGCCGCCGCGATCACCCGCGCCACCACCTCGGGGCCGACGTCCGGCGTGTCCACCGGCATGATCGCCACGAACTCGGCGGGGGAGCGGGCTGCGCCGACATCCGCATTCCCCGGCGGGGTATTCCCTGCCGCGACAGTCTGCGACGCAACTGTTGAATCCGCGGGATGACCTGCTGGCTCCGTGGATTCACCGGTCCCGGTGAAGCGCGTGGTGATCCCGGGCGCGGCTGCCGCCGCCAGGCCCGCGCGGGTAGACGCGCTCAGCCCGAGGTCCCAGTCCTCGGCCCAAATGGGTTGCACGCCTTCGGGTATCGCTATGCCCGAAGTTTGCGACACCAGCCAGCCGCCGTTTGCGGCTCGATACGCGGGCCCGGTCGCGCCCAGCACCACGACGACCCGGTCGCAGCCGCCGTCCCGCAGTGCCCGCACCGCCCCGCGCAGCCACGCGCCACCCTCGGCCAGCACTTTCGGCATGCCATATCGCCGACCGGCACCGGCCGCGAGCAGAATTCCATCGCAGCGTTCGGGACTCACGCGAGCAGGGTAATCCGGCCCGCGCAGGTTCGCTGGCCAAGCGACCGGAAGGGTAGCCCGACCGGCCCGCCGCACATCGGACCAGATGGGACGGTGCGGGCCGCACCGATGAGCCGCGCGGTCACGAGCCGAGCGCGGTCAGCGTCTGCTGGACCTTCAGCAGGCGGGCGGGGTCGATGCCCTCGCAGAGCGTGCGGGCCTTCTCCAGATAGACCTGCGCCAGGGCCGGGTTGTCGGCGCGGCGTTCGAGCTCGCCGAGCGCCCACCACGCGGCCGCCTCACCGCCCGCGTCGGACATGCCGCGGGTGAGAGCGCGCGACTCCTCGTATTTGATGCGGGCGGCGTCGAATTCGCCGCGGTTGCGGTGGATGTGGCCGAAACCGCGCAGGGTGTCGATCTGGAGCAGGGTGTCCGGGATCTCCTTGCTGATCCGGTACGCCTCCTCGAACAGCGTCCAGGCTTCGTCCAGATCGCCGCGCAGACCCGCGATCCCGCCCAGTCCCCACACCGACCAGCCCTCGCAGTAGCCGTCCCCGATCCGCCGGGCGATGGCGTGCGCCCGGTGGTAGTACTCGTCGCCCGCGGCGTATCGCTCGCTGAGCCGCTCGATATGGCCGAGCTCGCGCAGGGCGTCGCACTCCAGGTGCAGGTCACCGAGCGAATGCGCGATGCGCAGGACCTGCCGGACCGCGTCGCGGGCGGCATCGCGGCGATCCTGGTGCCGCAGCGCGGCGGCATGCCAGAGCAGGGCGCGGGCGGTGCGGGCATGATCGCCGATGTCCTCGGCCAGCCGCCGGGCGTGCTCGAAACAAACTGCTGCCCTGGAGTATTCGCGCACCGTCTTGAGCAGGTGGCCGAGGCCGTACCAGGCGTCGCATTCCGCGGTCCGGTCGCCGATGGCGTGATTGATCGAGGTGGCGAGCTCGAACATGCTGCGGCTCTCGGTCAGATAGCCCAGGGTGGCGAGCTGCCCGGCCAGCAGATCGGCGAACCGCGCGGTGTCCGAGGTGCGTTCGGCGGTGCGGGCGCACGCCAGCATCGTGCCCAGCCGCTCCTCGAACCACAGCCGGGCCTGCATGACGGCCATGTTCGGATTCCGGAAGTCACGCCCGGCGTGCGGATGCACGGTATCGAAGGGACGCGGTTTTCCGATGCCGCTCGCCGTCTCCAGATAGTGCCCGAGCAGGCGGCCCAGCGCGGCCCCGTGCTCGCCGGGCAGGCTCTCCGCGTCGGCCCGGCAGCGGGCGTAGAGGTGCAGCAGATTGTGCATCCGATACCGCTGATGACCCGGACGGCTGGCGAGCTGATCGATCATCCCGTCCTCGAAGACCCGCTGCAGCAGGCGTTTCGCGGCCGAGTCCTCGGCCTGCGCCATGGCCGCGAAATCATCGGAGGACACCGTCGAACTCGGGAACCAGCCGAGCAGGCGCACCGCGTGCCGCGCCTCCTCGTCGCGGAGCCGGGCGTACGAGAGGGCGAAGGCGTCGCGCATGGACTCGTCCTCGGCGGAGAACTTGTCGAGGATCAGTTCTGCCGGGCACATACCCACGCTCGGCCCGGTCGCGGGCAGCGTCACCAGGGTGCTCAGGGCGTCGAGGTCGTCACGCAGGTCCGCCAATAGTCCGGGCCGGCGGCTGATCCGGCCCGCCACCAAGCGGATCGGCAGCGGCAGCCCGCCCGCCACCTCCACGATCCGGCGGGCCGCCGCGGAGTCGTAGCCCGCGCCCAGATTGCCCAGCGTGGCCAGCATCTCCTCGGCCTCGTCCGGGCCCAGCGGCTCCAGCTCCAGCTGATTGACCCGCACCATGCCGGTCAGCGGCCGCCGACTGGTGATCACCACGAAGCAGCTCGGCGACTGCGGCAGCAGCGGCCGGATCTGCTTGCTCTCCAGCACATCGTCGAACACCACGAGCAGCCGCCGCCCCGCGGTCTCCCGCCGCCACAGCTGCGCCAACCGGCCCTGATCGGCCCGCAGTGGCGGCCGCACCCCCAGCTGACTCAGGCCCGCCGCCAGCAGGCGGGACGCGGTGTTCGCGCCCGCCTCCCGATCGTGACTGCGCATCCCCAGCCACACCGCGCCGTCCGGAAAGCGGTCCGCGAACTTGGCGACCAGCTGCCGGGTGAAGGCGGTCTTGCCCACCCCGGCGACACCCGTGATCAACTGCGCGCGGGAGTCGCCCAGGAAGTGCAGGTCCACCCGGCGGCGCATCTCCTCCATAGGATGGCGGCGGCCGATGAAGGTCGTCGAATCCGCCGTCGGCACGTACAACTGCCCGGCCCCGGTCCGGTTGAGCCCCAGGCGTTCCCGCGTGGCCTGATAGGCGCGGCGATCGTCCGGCGACAGGTGCGCCAGATCCTCGACGTCGACCAGCCGATCCCAGGTGGTGTGGTACACCAGCGCGAGCAACTCCAGCGTGTGCAGCGCGGGCGCCCGATAGCCGTACCCCTCCGGTGTGCGGGCGGGCCACTTCTCGATCTCGCACAGACGGCTGTTCTTCATCCGCGGCTCCCGATGGCCGTCCGGATCCACCAGGGGAGCGAGCTGATTGAACCGCTCCGCGGCCTGCCGCTGATTGAGGCCGTTGGCCTTGCGCCACGCCGTCCGCGGCCGCAGCCCCCGCCGCATCAGCTCGACGGCCAGCGGCTCCACCAAGGTCTGCTCGCTCAGACCGAGCGCCCGCAGCGAACGGCCGAGCCGGGCGATCTCCTGCGAGGAAGCGGCGGTCGAGTCCATCGGGGCACCTCCTCGCCCGCCATCGCCCGGCAATCGGTGCACCGGGCGTATTCGCTTGGCGGACAGCTGTATTCGCTCTCGACGGTAGCGAAGAAATCCGGGGCCGGGCGGGAAACTTCCGGGCCGGGGCCCGCGCTCGGCGCAGGTCGGAGCCGGTTCGGGCCGGGAAGAAACGGCGGGACATCGCGGTACGGGGACGGCGGCTCGCGGACGGTCCAATGGAAGCGTCGGGCAATGCCGGGACGGGGCGGGTCCGAGTGGAACGGAGGATCGGGATGGCCGTATGGGAGAACGAGTGGCTGATCACCTCGGACGTCGCTCACGAGGTGGCGTTCCGGGTGGATGTGCCCGAGCGGGGACGGGGCCGGTGGGTGCTCTCGTACCTGCCCACGACGCGGCGGCTGACCAGGGAACAAGCCCTGGCGGGTGTCCGGCTCGCAGAGTTGATTCTGCTCGGATTGCCCGGGCCCACAGGGGAATTCGACGCGGAAGCCGCGACCCTGCACGCCGCGCTGATCGGGCTCGGCCTCACCGAGGCCATGTGCCTGCTCGCCCTGCGTGACACCGGCGGTGACGTGGAGGCGGAGCCGTGTGAGGAGGCCGAAACGCGGACGCGGCGGCCGATCGCGCGATGCCGCCCCTGGTCCCCGGGGTCCCGAGAGGCGGCGACCGGTGTCCGGAATCGGCCGGGGCGGGAGGCAATCCGATGATCATCCATATCGGCGGGCTCGGCATGTACGTGCCGTTCCCGCGCCGGATCCATGCCGGGTGGTTCGCCATCGGCTGCGCCGCGGTGCTGGCGTTCGCCGTCACGGTCATGCTCGTGGTGGCGACCAGTTGTGGGACCCGGGTCTCCACCGAGCCCGGCCCGCCGCCCACCCCGCCGCCCGTGGCGCTCGTCGAGCCGTCGACGGGCTGAGGGGTGCCCGCCGGAAACACGAGGCCCCGCACCGGATTCGGTGCGGGGCCTCGCGGATTGCCGGGTGGGGCGGCGGTCAGAACAGGGCCAGGGCGGCGATCAGGCCGGACAGGGCGACGGTCTGCAGGGCGACCCGCGCATTGAGGATGCTGTCCCACTTGTCCTGCAGCGCACGGGCATCGGCGGGGATGACGCCGGTCCGCGCGGCCGCGGTCTGCGCGGTGTTGATCGGCTTGGCGATGAGGACGTAGCAGGCCAGCCAGGTGAGGAGGGCCGCGAGCGCGAGTCCGGCGGCGACCGCGGCGGCGGTCTGCCCGGCGGCGACCGCGCAGCCGAGGGTGAGGACGGCGGTGATGACGCCGCCGGCGCCGAAGATCGGCATGCGCTTGTCGCCGTAGTAGTGGCCCCAGCCGGCGCTGATCGTCACGGTCGCGTCGTCGAGGTGGTCGCGGTAGACGGACCGGGTAATGAGGGCGACGGACCAGTCGGTTCCGTAGACGACGGCATTGGCGAGGATCGCGAGGGCGGCGAGGATCTGGCCGGTCAGGATGAACATCGGGGGCCTCTTTCGGCTTGAATCTAGCGACGCTAGGAACTGAAGCAACGATAACAACGCTCTGGCTAGATTGTCTAGCGTTGCTAGAAACTTGTTCCCCGGTCGACCGAACGGTTTGGAAATCGGACCCCGGTGGCATGCCTCACAACAACCAAGATCACACTGTGTTGTGAAGGTGCTCACATCTGGACGGCCATCGGCGCGTCATGCACCGGTGGCCCGCATCACCCAAACAGTACGGGCGTTATGCAAAACTGCACGTCAGCGCTACTGGCAAGTAGATTCCACCGCTGCTATTAACAGGCAAATTTTGCAGGCTTAGCAAGATGCCGGTGAAAGCTAGCGGGGATTCACACTTGCAACAGGTAGACGGACATTTTTTCCTGTGCCATCGTGTGGAAGTACACCTCGCGGGCCTAGCAAGTCTGCAAATTGCCGCTCCAGCAGTGGTCGAACATCCCCCCGGGGAATTCGACCGGCGGGGCTACCGAGACCGAACGAAGAAGTGGAGTCAGAGATGTCGAAGGTCGGCACCCCGAAGACCGCTGCGGAGATCCAGCAGGATTGGGACACCAACCCCCGCTGGAAGGGCATCACCCGCAACTACACCGCCGAGCAGGTCGTGAAGCTGCAGGGCACCGTCGTCGAGGAGCACACCCTCGCCCGCCGTGGTGCCGAGATCCTGTGGGATCTCGTCAACAACGAGGACTACATCAACTCCCTGGGCGCCCTCACCGGTAACCAGGCCGTGCAGCAGGTCCGCGCGGGCCTCAAGGCCATCTACCTGTCCGGTTGGCAGGTCGCCGGTGACGCGAACCTCTCCGGCCACACCTACCCGGACCAGTCGCTGTACCCGGCCAACTCGGTTCCGGCCGTGGTGCGTCGCATCAACAACGCGCTGCTGCGCGCCGACGAGATCGCCAAGGTCGAGGGTGACACCTCGGTCGCCAACTGGCTGGCCCCGATCGTCGCCGACGCCGAGGCCGGCTTCGGTGGCGCGCTGAACGCCTACGAGCTGCAGAAGGCCATGATCGCCTCCGGCGCGGCCGGCGTGCACTGGGAGGACCAGCTGGCCTCCGAGAAGAAGTGTGGCCACCTGGGCGGCAAGGTGCTGATCCCCACCCAGCAGCACATCCGCACCCTGACCTCCGCGCGTCTGGCCGCCGACGTCGCCGACGTGCCGTCGGTGATCATCGCCCGCACCGACGCCGAGGCCGCCACCCTCATCACCTCCGATGTGGACGAGCGCGACCGCGAGTTCCTGGACGGCACCCGCACCGCCGAGGGCTTCTTCGGCACCAAGAACGGCATCGAGCCCTGCATCGCGCGTGCCAAGGCCTACGCCCCGTACGCCGACCTCATCTGGATGGAGACCGGCGTGCCGGACCTCGAGGTCGCGCGCAAGTTCGCCGAGTCGGTTCGCAGCGAGTTCCCGGACCAGCTGCTGGCCTACAACTGCTCGCCGTCCTTCAACTGGAAGGCGCACCTGGACGACGCCACCATCGCGAAGTTCCAGCGTGAGCTGGGCGCCATGGGCTTCAAGTTCCAGTTCATCACCCTGGCCGGCTTCCACTCGCTGAACTACGGCATGTTCGACCTGGCGCACGGCTACGCCCGCGAGGGCATGACCGCGTTCGTCGACCTGCAGGAGCGCGAGTTCAAGGCCGCCGCCGAGCGTGGCTTCACCGCCGTCAAGCACCAGCGTGAGGTCGGCGCCGGCTACTTCGACACCATCGCCACCACCGTCGACCCCAACACCAGCACCGCTGCGCTGAAGGGCTCGACCGAAGAGGGCCAGTTCCACTGAGCCACAACAGGTTCTGAGAACCTGTGCCCGGGGCGGTAGTCGCATCACAACCTCCGCCGCCCCGGGAACCCCGAACCCCGTCGGGAGGGATGGCAAGCCCCTCCCGGCGGGTGTTCACCCGCCCTTCCCGTCGACAGCCCCGGCGGGGAGGGCATTTTCCTATAGCGTTTTTGCACAAGACCTTAAGAAGGCGCAGGGTCGTTCAGTTATACGACGCCTTCATCCACAGCTACGACGGCCGAACTGGCGGCGTTCGATACGAGACAACTGATTTCGTAACGGTCGGGGTAACTCACCGGGTACGACCGAAATTGGTTCGGCACTCGACGCAGGCACGGATGCAGAAGTGGCAACGGCACTCAGCCGCCCGCAAAAGTTGCGGGGAGGCGGAACGGAGCGGGACGTGAGCAGCGAAAAGATTCAGCGCGTCGGCATTATCGGCGCGGGACAGATGGGCGCCGGCATCGCCGAGGTTTGCGCCCGGGCACACGTCGATGTGCTCGTCTTCGAGCAGACCCGTGAATTGGCCGCCGCCGGTCGCGCCCGCATCCTGCGGTCGCTGGACCGCGGCGTGTCCAGTGGCAAGATCACCGAGCGCGAGCGCGAGCAGGCCGCCTGGCGGCTGCGCTTCACCAGTGACCTCGGCGACTTCGCCGACCGCCAGCTGGTGGTCGAGGCCGTCGTGGAGAACGAGGACGTGAAGACCGCGATCTTCAGCGAACTCGACAAGGTCGTCACCGACCCCAACGCGGTACTGGCCTCCAACACCTCCTCCATTCCGATCATGAAGATCGCCGTGGCGACCAACAACCCGGAGCGGGTGGTCGGCATGCACTTCTTCAACCCGGTGCCGGTGCTGCCGCTCGTCGAGCTGGTCACCACCCTCAAGACCACCGAGACCGTCACCAAGCGGGCCGAGCAGTTCGCCGCCGACGTGCTGGGCAAGCAGGTCGTGCGCTCCGCCGACCGCTCCGGTTTCGTGGTCAACGCGCTGCTGGTGCCCTACCTGCTCTCGGCCATCCGGATGGTCGAATCCGGTTTCGCCACCAAGGAAGACGTCGACAAGGCCATGGTGCTGGGCTGTGCCCACCCGATGGGCCCGCTGGCGCTGACCGACCTGGTCGGCCTCGACACCGTGAAGTCCATCGCCGACTCCATGTACTCGGAGTTCAAGGAGCCGCTCTACAGCGCGCCGCCGCTGCTGATGCGCATGGTCGAGGCGGGTCTCCTCGGTAAGAAGGCCGGAGCGGGCTTCTACCAGTACAACCGCGCTTGAGATAGAAAGTCGCGCGGCGCTCGCGAGAGCGCCGCGCCTTTTTTACCCAGGTGCGCGTCGCCGGGCATGTGGCGGCGTCCACCTTCACCGGGCATAAGCTGCAAACAGGTCGATTCCGGCCCGCAGCTCGGAAGGAGTGTCCTTCTCATGGTCAACGTCGCCGACGGATTCGGGTCCAGCATTCTGGGTTACCCGCGGATCGGGCAACACCGCGAACTCAAGCGTGCACTCGAGTCGTATTGGCACGGCACGCTTTCCCGTGACGAACTGCTCGCGGTCGGGCGCGAGATTCAGGAGAGTCAGTATCTGGAGCTGGCAGCCACCGGGTTGACCCAGGTCCCCGGCAACATCTTCTCCTTCTACGACCACATTCTCGACAACGCGCTGCTCTTCGGCGCGGTCCCGCAGCGGTTCGAGCCCTTCCGGGACGGCCTGGACCCGTTGGACTTCTACTTCCTGATGGCTCGCGGCCGGCCCGATCTGCCTCCGCTCGAGCTGGTCAAGCTGCTGAACACGCCGTACCACTACCGGCAGCCGGAACTCGAGCCCGACACCGAGTTCTCACTGCACCCCGAAGCGCTGCTCGACGAATTCGACCGCGCCAAGGCCGCGGGCATCGAGCTGCGTCCGGTGGTGCTCGGCCCGCTGTCGCTGCTGCTGCTGTCCAAGACCGGACACGTGCCCGGCGAGACCGAATTCGACAAGCTGGTGCTGCTCGACAAGCTGCTACCGGTGTACGAGGAACTGTTCGAGGTGCTGGCCAAGCGCGGCGCCACCTGCGTGCAGCTCGACGAGCCCTGTTTCACCAGCGACCGCTCGCCCTCCACCATGGAGCTGTTCGAGAAGACCTACCAGCGGCTGTCCAAGGCCCCGCTGCGCCCGCGCATGCTGGTCACCGGCGCGTACGGCGATTTCGGTGAGGCCACCGAAATCCTGTGCCGCACTGCGGTCGAGGCCATCGGCCTGGACCTGGCCAGCTACCGGATCCGGCCCGAGGACCTGGCCGCCATCCCCGGCATCAAGCGCAAGCGGCTCTACGCCGGCGTCATCAGCGGCACCAATGTGTGGCGCGCCGACCGGTACGTGACGCTGGAATACCTCAACGCGCTCGCCCAGGTCTGCCCCGACATGGTGGTGTCCACCGGCGCCTCGCTGCTGCACGTGCCCTACGACGTGCTGCGCGAATACGAGCTGGAGGGCAATGTCGCCGACCGTCTCGCCTTCGCCAAGCAGAAGGTGCTGGAAGTGGTCTCGCTGGCCAAGGCGCTGACCGAGGGGCCCTCGGAGAAGTGGCGCAAGAAGCCGACCTCGGTGCACTTCAAACAGAAGCACGCGGTGCGTCAGCGCGTCTACGCCGTGACCCCGCAGATGCGGGTGCGCGAACCGTACGAGACGCGAAAGCTGGCGCAGCAGGCCAAACTTCAGCTGCCGCTGGTGCCCGCCACCACGCTGGGCTCGTTCCCGCAGACCCCGACCGCCCGGCAGGCGCGTCACGACCTCGGTCAGGGCCGTTTGTCGTTCGACGAGTACCGCAAGCGCATCGAAGCCGAGATCGAGTCCACCATCCGGTTGCAGGAGGACATCGGCCTGGATGTGCTGGTGCACGGCGAGCACGAGCGCAACGACATGATCCAGTTCTTCGCCGAACAGCTGGACGGCATGGCCACCACCCACTTCGGCTGGGTGCAGGTGTACGGCTCCCGCTGCGTGCGGCCGCCGATCGTGTACGGCGACGTGGCCCGCCCCGAACCCATGTCGGTGTCGTGGACCGCGTACGCGCAGTCGCTCACCGACAAGCCGGTCAAGGGCATGGTCACCGGGCCGGTCACCATGCTGGCCCGCTCCTTCGTGCGTCAGGACCAGCCGCTCTACGAGACCGCCGACCAGGTGGCGCTGGCCATCCGCGACGAGGTCGTGGACCTGGAGAAGGCCGGCATCGCCATCATCCAGGTGGACGAGCCGTCCATCCGCGAGCTGCTGCCGCTGCGCAAGAAGGGGCAGGCCGAGTACCTGCGCTGGGCGGTCGGCGCGTTCAAGCTGGCCACCTCCGGGATCAAGCCCGAGACCCAGATCCACACGCACATCGGCTATTCCAGCCGCGGCGACGTGGTGGCGGCCATCGAGGAACTCGACGCCGACGTCACCGCCATCGTCGCCACCCGCTCCATCGAATGGGTGCTGGAGGCGTTGAAGGAGGACTGCGCCGAGGGCCGCGGCCTCACCCACGGCGTCGGGCCCGGCGTCTACGAATCACGGTCCGCGCGGATCCCGGACATCGACGAACTGGACGAGCTGCTCACCGCGGCCGCCGAGGCCGTCAGCCCGGAACGGCTGTGGGCCAACCCGGACGGCGGTCTCAAGACCCGCCACCACTGGCAGCTGGATCCGTCGCTGCGCAATATGGTGGCCGCCGCCCGTCGCGTCCGCCGCCGCGCGGAAGCGGCCGCGGGCGAAACCGCCTGAGGCCGTAGCGTTCTCACCCCGGACCCCGGTTCGATCCACCGATCGGACCGGGGTTCCGCGTGTTCGCCGCCGACGACCGGAAGGGCGATCGGATGCCGCCGGACCAGCAGGGGAAGTAGGTTCGCGGTCTCCCGGAATTGTCGGTGGGCCTCGCTACGGTGTGGGCGTGAACCGCACGGACCGGCTCTACGCGATCGTCGAGGAGTTGCGGGCGGTGTCGCCGCGCCTGCGCACCGCACGGGAACTCGCCGCGCGGCACGGGGTGAGCGTCCGCACGGTCGAGCGGGATATCAGCGCGCTCCAGCAGTCGGGGGTCCCCATCTACGCCGATGTGGGGCGGCGGGGCGGGTACGCGCTGGAGAAGAGCATGTCGCTGCCGCCGCTCAACTTCACCGCGGCCGAGGCGGTGGCGCTGGCCGTCGCGGTGGCGCGCGCCGACGGCGGTCCGTTCGCCGACGCGGGGCGCAGTGCGCTGCGCAAGATCCTGGCCGCCATGTCCGCCCAGAACGCCGCCGCCGCAAGGCAATTGGCGCTGCGTGTGCGGCTGCTGGAATCACCCGAGGCGGTCGCGCCCATGCCGGTGCCGCCCGAGGTGGAGCAGGCCGTGGTGGCGCGGCGGGTGCTGCGCATCGAATACCTGGATCGGGCGGGCGTGCTCAGTGAGCGCGAGGTGGAACCGGTGGCCCTGCTGCACGGCGGCCGGGGCTGGTACCTGCTGGGCTGGTGCCTGCTGCGCGACGAACCGCGCAATTTCCGGCTCGACCGGATGAAGGCGATCGAACTGACCGAGCGGATCGGGCCGGAGCGGTCCATCGAGACGTGCAGCCCGGCCGAACCGGTGCACGAGATCCGGATGATCTCGCTCGGCTAGGCCCGGGAAACACCGACGAAAGATCGGGAAACACCGACAGGGGGTTGTCGCCGGGCGGCGAGATCGTGGTGGGGCACAAGAATCCACGACGACCGCACAGGAGACAGCCATGACCACCCCGCCCTTCAACACCGTCGCCTGGTTCCAGGTCGGCAGCGACCAGCCCGACTCGGTGAAGACCTTCTACAACGGCCTGTTCGGCTGGAACTTCGCGCAGGACCCCGACCAGGACAGCGGCTACGACCTCATCACCTACCCGGGCAACGAGATGCCCGCCGGCGGCCTCGCGCACGTCGACGACGCCTCGGCCAATCACGCCATCTTCTATGTGCTGGTCCAGGACGTCGCCGCGACCCTGGCCGCGGCCGAGAAGCAGGGCGGCAAGGTGTTCCTGCAGCCCATGACCGCCAACAACGGCCTGGTCTTCGCCGAACTGCTCGACACCTCCGGCAACCGCTTCGGCGTCTTCAGCCCGCCGCCCGCGAACTGAGCGGCGCCGGTCCCGCCCGTCGCGGAGATAGCCTGTCCTGGACGTTGTTTCGAGACAGGAGTGTGGATCGTGGGCATGTTCGATCAGTTGAAGGACGCGGCGGGCAAGGCGGCGGAGCTGGCGGGTCAGCACGCCGACAAGCTGGAGCCGTTGATCGACAAGGCCGGCGACGCGCTGGACCAGCAGACCGACGGCAAGTTCGCCGGCGCGGTGGACAAGGTGCAGGACGCCGCCAAGCAGGCCCTGCGCGAGCAGTCGGGCCAGTAGCCGTCGGTGCATGACGTGCGGCCCGGGGCATTTCGCAGCGGCCGGTGCGAAATACCCCGCGGCGTCACATGGTGGCGGCGTCGATGACGAAGCGGTAGCGCACGTCGGAGGCGATCACGCGCTCGTAGGCGTCGTCGATGCGGTCAGCGGGGATGACCTCGATCTCCGCGCCGATGCCGTGCTCGGCGCAGAAGTCCAGCATCTCCTGGGTTTGCGCGATACCGCCGATCATCGAGCCGGACAGTGAGCGCCGGAAGCCGGACAGCGCCGAGGCCCGCACACTGTAGGGCTTGTCGGGCAGGCCGAGCGCCACCAGGCTGCCGTCCAGGCGCAACAGCTTGAGGTAGTCCTCGATCGGCAGGTCCGCGGACACGGTGTTGATGATCAGGTCGAAGCTGCCGCGCAGCTGCTTGAAGGTGGCGCGGTCACCGGTGGCGTAGTAGTGGTGCGCGCCGAACCGGCGGCCATCGTCCTGCTTGGACATCGAGTGGCTGAGCACGGTCACCTCCGCGCCCATGGCCGCGGCGATCTTCACGCCGATGTGCCCGAGCCCGCCCATGCCGATGATGGCGACCCGTTTGCCCGGCCCGGCGTTCCAGTGCCGCAGCGGTGAGAACAGGGTGATGCCCGCGCACAGCAGCGGCGCGGCCACATCCAGCCCGATGCCCTCGGGAATGGACAGCACGAAGCCCTCGGTCACCACGATCTGCGTGGAGTAGCCGCCCAGGGTCCGCCCGCCCGCCTGCTGTTCGGCGGGCACGGGGGAGTTGTAGGTCCAGACCGCGGCCCGGGTGCAGTACTGCTGTTCCCCGGCCACGCAGGGCTCGCACTCGCCGCACGAGTCGACCAGACAGCCCACGCCGACCCGGTCGCCGACCCGGTGCCGGGTCACTTCGGAGCCGACGGCGGCCACGATTCCGGCGATCTCGTGGCCGGGCACGCACGGGTAGGCGGTCCCACGCCATTCGTTGCGGGCGGTGTGGATGTCGGAGTGGCAGATGCCCGCGTACTTCACGTCGATCAGCACGTCGTGGGGTCCGAGTTCGCGGCGCTCGATGGCGACCTTCTCGAAGGACCCGTCCGGGGCGTTCACGGCATAGGCGGTAGCGGTGCTCATGGAGTCATGCCTACTCCCGCATCCCCCGGAGCTCAAACCTTTCGTCCGATTTCCCACCCCGGCGTGCCGCGCCGATGGGCCCGCAATCGGTCGGCATGCTGGCGGAATGGCGATTCTGCTGTCGTTCCTGTCGTTCTGCTCGACCCTGGTCGGCGGCCTGCTGGCCGTGCGGATCGGCGAGCGCAAGCGACTGGTGCTGGGGCTGGCGGCGGGAGTCATGCTCGGCGTGGTGGCCTTCGATCTGATGCCCGAGGCTCTCGAACTGGACGACAGCGAGGCGCTCGGCGTTCCGGTGCCGCTGCTGGCCGCGGTGATCGGTTTCTTCACCGTGCACGTGATCGAGCGGTCGATGGCCATCCACACCGGCCACGAGGACGAATTCGGGGCGCACCAGCACAATCACGACTTCAGTTCGCTGGGTTTGCTGGCCGCGGGCGGGCTGGTGTTCCACAGCACCCTCGACGGCCTCAGTATCGGTTTCGGCTTCCAGGCGGGCGCGGCGACGGGCGTGGCGGTGGCCATCGCGGTGATCTGCCACGACTTCGCGGACGGATTCAACACTTTCACCCTGGCCACGCTGTACGGCAATGCCCGCAAGCGTGGCCTGATCATGCTCGGGCTCGATGCCGTGGCCCCGGTGATCGGTGCGGTGATCGGTACGGTGGTCAAGGTTCCGTCCGGACTGGTCGGACTGTTCCTGGGTTATTTCGCGGGCTTCCTGCTCTACCTCGCCACGGCCGATATCCTGCCCGAGGCGCACGCGGGCAAACCCGCCCGCGGACCGTTGGTATGCACACTGGCCGGTGTGCTTTTCATATTGGGCGTTGTGGCGCTGAGTCATTGAAATGCTGGTACACCGGTAGAGACGCTTGCTCGAGCCGGCGGGCGAACCGCAATCGGGAGGGTCCGTGGACAGCGACAGACGCGGTGGCGGCGGCCGGGTGTTCGCGCTGTTCGTGGTGGTCGTGCTCGGCATCACCGGATTCCTCGGCTACCGCGGTGAACTGCCCCGCTGGCCCTTCGGCGACACCTACGTCACCGCCGGTCTGACCGGCCCGCCGCTGCCTCCGCTGAACGTCACCCTGGTGGCGCGGGTCGCGGAACCGGCGCTGGTGAACATCACCGCGGGGATCCGCCCCTACGGCATGGGCGCGGCCGGGTCCGGCATCGTGCTCAGCGCCGAGGGGGAGGTGCTGACCAGTCATCACGTCATCAAAGGCGCTGACACCGTGACGGTCTCGGATGTCGGCACCGGCGCGGTCTACACCGCCACCGTGGCCGGCTACGACGCCATGGCCGACATCGCGCTGCTGGATCTGCAGGGCGCGGGCGGTCTGCCGGTCGCCCGGATCGGCAGTTCCGCCCCGCTGCACGTGGGCGACGACGTGCTGGCCATCGGCAATGCCGGCGGCACCGGATCGCCGACCGCGGTGGGCGGGCCCATCACCAATCTGGATTCGTCCATCGTGGCGCGTAATTCGGCCGACCTGACGCGGAAGTCGTTGCGCGGCATGATCGAGGTCGCGGCCGCGGTCGCCGCCGGGCAGTCCGGCGGCGCGCTGGTGGACCGCTACGGCTCGGTGATCGGGGTCGTCACCGCCGCCTCCGGCGAGGCGGCGAAGGCGGTGGGCAAGGGGCCCAACGGCTACGCGGTCCCCATCGACACCGCCATGGGCGTGGTCCGCCAGATCCGTTCCGGCACATCGACCGACACCGTGCACATCGGCCCCACCGCCACGCTCGGCATCCTCACCTCCGACGCGCAGCCGTCCGCGCAGTCGGGGGCGCCGGCGGGCGCGCGCATCGACGTCGCCATCTACGGACTGCCCGCCTACGAGGCCGGGCTCGCCGACGGAGAGGTCATCACCGCCCTCGACGACCGGCCCATCACGGGCTCACAAATGCTGAAAGCCGCACTCAACGCCCATAAACCGGACGATGTGGTGCGGCTCGAGATCAGCGAACCGGGTGGGGCGCGCCGGACGGTGAGCGTGTCCCTCACCGTCGGCCCGCCGAACTAGTCCCGGCCGATCAGAACTTGCTGTTCCAGTACGACTGGAACTGGACGTACACGATCAGGATGACCACCGCGTAGAACACGGCGACCAGCGTCCACCGCCACTCCGCGATGATCTGCGCGACGCCGCGGGACCGGCCGAACAGCAGTTCGGTCACGATGGCGAACATGGCCGGGGTCACCGCCCACACCACCATGCACCACGGGCACAGCGCGTGGATCTGGAAAGTGGCGTCCCAGACCAGCCAGCCGATGGCCGCCACGCCCGCCAGCAGACCGGCCCACATGCCGCCGACGAACCAGCGCGGCAACGAGATTCCGCAGACCAGCAGCACTCCGATGGTCACGAACACCGAGAAACCCACCACGCCGATGATCGGATTGGGGAATCCGAACAGCGACGCGGTCTTGTCCGCCATCACCGTGGAGCACGACAGCGTCGAGTCGATGGTGCACAACGGCCGATAGCCGGGTTCGGTCAGCGACTTGAACTTCTCGACCAGCAGCGTGACCGAGGCCCCCCAGCCGATCAGCGCGGCCAGCAGCAGCGGCCACGCCGATCGGGGTCCAGCGGAGATCATCACTTGCTCGCGTTCTCGATCACCGAGGTCATGCCGCCGGACGACATGAGGGCCTGGCTGTCGGACACCGGGGTGCCGTTCACGTACACCGTCGGAGTGGACTTCACGCCGGTGGCGAAGACCTTGTCGGTCTGCTGCTGCACCCAGGTGGTGTACTTGCCGTCCTTGATTGCCTGGGCCACGGCCGGATCGGTGTACCCGGAGTCCTTGGCGATCTTGATGAGCTGGTCGTCGCTCATGCCGTTGCCGCCCTCCTTGGGCTGGTGCTCGTACATGGCGGACAGCCAGGCCTGGAACTTCGACGGGTCGGCCTCGTACATCACGTAGGCGGCCGCCGCCCCGCGGGTGGAGTACTGATTGCCGTTGGAGGCGCGGTCGAGGAAGGTGATGATGTTGTAGTCCACCACCGCCTGGCCGCTCTGGACCGCCTTGACCAGCGCGTCGGCATTGGCCTTCTCGAACATGTTGCACGCGGGGCACTGCACGTCGGCGACCACGCGCACGGACACCTTCTGCTTGCCCGCGGGCGCGGGGGCGGCGGCGTTGTCGATCCGGATCGCGCCCTCGGGGGTGAGATTCGGCGGCACCAGCGCGGCCTGCTCGGCATTCCAGTGGAACGTGTTCGAGCCCTCGGCGGCCTTGTCGTCGTTGTGCTTGCGCGTCGCCAAGGTGATGCCGATGCCGGCGATCAGGCCGAGTAGGACGACGGCCACCGCCACTTGAATGAGGATCCTGCGGTTGCGGTCGGCCTTGGCCGCCTGCGCCAGCGGATTCCGACCCGGTTTGTTGCTCACCTCTGCGCTCACCACACCTTCCGTAGTCACGACATGTGCGGGCCCATCTTCACCCGCGAACCTGAGAGAAACCAGCAAGCGGGCGTGCGGGGGACGGGGATCACGCCCGCGCGAGGCGTTTCTTCTGCTCCTCGATATCGAAGCCGGCGGGCGGCCAGTCGAGTTTCAGGCCCTGCAGGGCGTCGATCAGCAGTTCGGTGACGGCCAGGCGGGCGTACCACTTGGAGTCGCAGGGCAGCACGTACCAGGGGGCGTAGTCGGTGTTGGTGCGGTCCAGGACCGCCTGGTACGCCTCTTGGTACTGCGGCCAGTAGCCACGCTCGTCGATGTCGGCGGGGTTGAACTTCCAGTACTTGTCTGGGCGGTCCAGCCGCTGCATGAGCCGCTTCTTCTGCTCGTCGAGGGAGACGAACATGGCGACCTTCACCACGGTGGTGCCGTCGTCGACCAGTTTGCGCTCGAACTTGTTGATCTCGTCGTAGCGCTTGCCCCACACCTCCGGCGGGACCAGCTCGTGCACCCGCACCACCAGCACGTCCTCGTAGTGCGAGCGGTCGAACACCCCGAGCTGCCCGCCGCGCGGCAGCTGCTTGCGGATCCGCCACAGGTAGTGGTGTTTGCGCTCCTCGGCGGTCGGCACCCCGAAGGCCGCGTGGTCCACGCCCTGCGGGTCGACCGAGCCGATCACGTGCCGGACGATGCCGCCCTTGCCCGCGGTGTCCATGCCCTGCAGCACCAGCAGCACACTGCGGGTGTCGCCGGAGCGGCCGTTGGCGTAGAGCTTCTCCTGCAGATCCGACAGCACCGCGCGGCGCTCCTCGAGCAGGGCCTCACCGGCACGCTTGTCGCCCTTGAAGCCCGGAGTCGCGGACGGATTCAGGTCCGCGACCGAGATGCCGTCGGCGCGTAGCGCCTTGGTGACCGGTTTGGACCAGGATGTCGCCTTCGCCATTCGTCATGCGTAGCACGCGGCGTGGTTCCCCGCAGGCAACCGCGCCGAATCAGACCCGGGCCAGGTGCACCAGCTGGGCGGCCAGTTCCTCGTCGGTCACCGGGGTCAGCGTGAGATCGGCGGCCGTGGTGAGCAGGTAGCGGCCGTCGCCGGAGAAGTCGAGCCAGGTGCGATGCCGGGTCGGCGGCGAGAGCGGATTCGCCGGTTCCACCGAGACGGTGATGAAGCCGCGGCCGTCCACGGGCTCGCGCAGCTTGCGGCGGAAGCGATCCGCTTCCTCCCCGGCTCCGGCGGCGTCGGGATACAGCACGGCCTGCTGGGGTTCCCGCAGCGTTTCCAGCCGTCCGGGCGGCGCGGATCCGATGATCTCCACCAGTTCCCGGCCCAGATGCTCGGCCGGACACAGGGATACGGTCACCGCGTCCGGCATCGAGACCAGGATCCCGGCCCGCTGCTGGCCCACCGCCGCGAACGCGAGAATGCGCCGGGCGCCGGGCAGGGCGGTGCGTTCGCCGTAGAGGGTGACCGTCGTGGTGTCGGTGCGGGCGCACAGCGCCAGGGCGGCGGCCAGGTCCGGATCGGTGCGACGCAGGTGGCGCGGCATCGGCGCGCCCAGCGCCAGTGGGCCGAATCGCGATGCGCCGCCGGGGTTCTCGGTTGGCGCGGGGCTCGTGTCGAGCGGGTAGGGACGGCGTTCCAGATCGGTTTCGCGGGTCCAGATGATCGCGAACTCGTCCGGGGTCAGGATCCATTTCACGTGGCCGACCCCCTTTCTCGGTAACCACCTCCGTCCCGCCCGCGACCCTACCGGAGAGATTCTGCGGGTGCTGGCCGTCACGCTCGAGCGCAGTTCGTGACCTGTCGCATTCGGGCGGAGGATTTCTATCGGACCGGCGGTCCCGCGAACGGCAGCACGACCGTGCAGGACACCGGCCGAGCGTGTTCGGGATCGAGGGCATTGAGAACCACCCGCACCGCCACCGGATCGGCGGGCAGTTCGAAGTGCTCGGTGTAGTCGGTCGCGCACAGGTCCTGCAGCACCACATTGTCGACGTTCGGGCCGTCGAGCAGGCCGGTGGTCCAGGGGGTGGCGATCTCGTCGTAGCGGGACACGACCGTGGTGAACCGGATCGCCGGGGCGATGGCCGGGTCCGGGTTCAGGTCCACCGCGACCCGTGAACCGGGCGACAGCTGGCAGGGGCCGCACTGCGCCGCCAATTCCATTCCGGGTGCGGTGGATTCGAGCAGCGGTTGCAGATCAGCCAGACCGCTGACCGTCGAGCCGTGCAGTGGCGCGGCCAGCGCCACGTAGTGGTCGATCTTCGGAGCCGCGCCGAGGTGGTTCAGGACGTAGAAGGGGACCGCGCCGCCCATCGAATGGCCGACGAGATCGACCTTGTCCGAACCGGTTTCGGCGCGCACCCGGTCGATGAAGTCGGAGATCTGCCGGGCGCTGGTCTCGACCGGCGTCACCGCGCCCATGATCGGTCCGAGCGCGCCCGTGCCGTAGGTCGTGGTGAATACGCAGTACCCGGCGTTCACGAGCACCGGCGAGAGGGTGTTCCAGCCGACGGTGTCATTGCCCAATCCGTGCAGCAGGACGACCGGATTCGGGTGCGCCGCGGTCGGTGCGCAGGACCAGTCGTTCGCGCCGGGCGGCGGCTGCCCCGGCGCGGTGAGCTCGGCGGCCAGCCCGCCGAAATAGCTGTAGGACGGATCGGGTTGGTCGGCGGCGGCCGTGCCCGGGAGGGCAGCGGCGCACAGGCCCGCGGTGAACAAGGCGGCGAGGCTGAGACGGCCGGTGGCCGATCGCGACATGGGTGCTCCCGGTGTTCGTGCGGTCGTACGCCCGGCGCCCCCAGCGCGCCGGGCATGACCGACCGGTCGGTCATAGACTAGCCCGCGATGTACCCTCGGGGAAAGCCTCGGCCCAGGAAAGGATTTCGGCCATGCCACGACCAGCGGAACCCGGCCGCAACGCCCTGCTCGACGCGGGGTCCGACGTGGCCGCCCGCGCGGGCCTGGCCGGACTGTCCGTGAACGCTGTCGTGCGGGCGGCGGGGATGGCGAAAGGCACCTTCTACCACCACTTCCCGGACCGCCGCAGCTACGTGGTGGCTCTGCATCGCCGCTACCATGACGAGCTGACCACCCTGGTCCTCGCCGCCATCGGCGACCTGGAGCCGGGTCCGGCTCGTCTCCACGCCGGCCTCGCCGCGTACCTGGACGCCTGCCTCGCGACTCGTGGCACGAAAGCCTTCCTGGCTCAATCCCGTACCGACGCCGACCTGCTCGACGAGGTGACGGCCCGCAATCACCTCGTGGCCGTCATGATCGCCCCCGATATCGAAGCACTGGGCTGGGGAAACCCACCCGCGGTGGCGCACCTGGTGATCGCCATGGTCGCCGAAATCGCACTGGCCGAACTGTATTCCGGCGCGGCCCGCCCCGACCTCCGCGCCGCGCTCACCGCACTGATCGACCGCGTCCCGGGCTGACCCGACTCACCGCTCGCTGTCGGCGAGGCCCGTCACGGCCGCATCGAATCCGTCGGTGGCCGCTCGAATCGCCATGGCCCGCACCGTCTCCGGGGCCGTGCCCGCCAGGACGGCTCGGCGGATCTCGGCGTGCAGTGCGCGATCGAGGCCCGCGAGAGCGGCCGCGACGAGCCGCGGAACGGGGTCGTCCGTCTCGGCGCCGGCGGCCTCGGCCAGCGCCTCGGCAAGCGTGTTCTCCGTCTGCTCGCCGAGCCGCCGCAAGCGTGCTTGCAGTGCCGGGCTGTCGTCGATCAGCTGCCAGAAGGTGGTGGCGGCGGGCGCGAGGCCGAGCGTCGGATCGTCGCGGCCCACCCGGTCGAGGAAGGAACGCCGCACCGCCGCCGCGGCCGACTCGCCCGGTTCGCGATCCCGTACCGCCGCCGCGAGCCGGTCCACGACCTCGTCCTGACGGTCGAAGAACAGGTCCTCCTTGGTCGGGAAGTAGTTGAACGCGGTATTGACCGACACGTTCGCCGCCCGCGCGACCTCCGCCACGGTGACCTTGTCGAACCCCTTCTCCGCGAACAGCGCCATGGCCGCGTCGGCCAGTGCGGTCCGGGTGGCGCGCTTCTTCTCCTCGCGCAGTGCCAACGATCGCTCCTTCCGGTCGCGGCCAGTATAGGTGTGACACTAAAAATAGTGTGACACCAAAATTAACGGTACGGTCGGAGCCATGACGCTCAGATTCGGCATCTACGCGGGCGGGCTCGGCGGCGACCAGTACGGCAATGTCACCCCCGGACCGCCGGAACGGGCCGACCGCATCGCGGCCGCCCTCGACGAACTACACGGCGAGCACCCATTCGTGGTGCGCGGATACGTCCTGTACAGCGACGCGCGCGGTGGATTCCAGGAGGCCCCGCCGCGGCCGTGGCAGTACGCCGGGGCACATCGAACCCTCGATCTGGTGGTGTGTTTCCACGAGCCCGGCGACACCTTGACCGGCTGGCTCGCGTTCCTGCGCCAGCAGATTCGCGAGCACGGTCCGGTGCTGTCCTCGCTGCAGATCGCACAGGAGCCCAACCACGCCGGCCCCGGCGGCAACGGCGACTTTCCGCTGGTCCGGCGGGCCGTGGTCGAAGGAGTGCTGGCTGCTCGGGCCGAGGTGGATCGACTCGGCCTCGCGGTGCGCGTCGGCTGCAACGCGGCACCGGCCTTCGATCCGGGGCAGCAGTACTGGACGGACCTCGGCCGCCTGGGCGGGCGCGAATTCGCCGACGCGCTCGACTATGTCGGGCTGGACTTCTTCCCCGACGTCTTCCGGCCGCTACCGGCCTCGGAGCTGGAAGCCGCTGCCACGGCGGTGATGACGGGCTTCCGGCGCGACAGCCTCGCCGCCGCGGGCATACCCGCCACGACACCCATCCACATCAGCGAAAACGGCTGGGCCACCGGGCCGGGACGGTCCTGCGCGCGGCAGGCCGAGGTGCTCGAGACCATGGTCGAACTCGTCGACGGCCTGGCCGACGAGCTCGGCATCACCACCTACGAGCACTTCGGCCTCCGTGATTCGTACAGCGATCAGGGCGATATGAACCTCGAATTCGGGCTCCTGCGTTCGGATTACACGCCGAAGCCCGCCTTCGAGAAATATCGCGAGCTGATCGCGAAGTACAGCGCCCCGGCGTGACCGCCGAGTCTGGTCAGGCGGGAGTGACCTCGATGGTGATGTCGGCGGCGCGCAGCCGCTCGGTCAGCGCGTCACCCATGGCCGAGGCGGGGGTGAGGATGCCCGCCAGCTCCGGCAGGTCGTCGAAGGCCAGGCAGAGTCCGGCCTGGCCGAGCATCACCGCGGTGGCCTGGTAACCCGGGTCGCCCTTACCGGCGAAGGTGCACTTGTACTTCGCGCCGGAGGTGGTGTGAGCGAAGGTTCGCATGGTGAACCAGCCGTTGCGCCGGGCCTTCTCGTCCGGTCCGGTGCCCGGTGCGGGCACGATGCGGTCGATCAGCTTGCGGCCCAGCGGCACTCGCGACAGCACCGCACCGGTCGCCATGGTGGCGACGATGCCGCCCGCGATACCGGCGGCTACCAGGGGAGAGGCGGCCGACGATCCGGCGCTCATGACCTCCTTGTAGCGGAAGTTCTTGCCGTAGGGCCAGCCCAGCAGACCGTTCGAGCGGCGCACGATCTTGGTGTTGTGCGCGCCCATGATGAAGGTCGCCACCCAGCCGTCCAGGCTCGGATCGATGTCCGAGGCTCGCGAGAGGGCCTGGTCGGACTGACGGCCGACGTCGGGGTCCATCGACTTGTCGGGGCTCAGCGAGTAGGGGTGCGCCATGACCGATGCTTTGGCGGGCTCCTCGGCGACCGCCTCGACGAGCGCACGGATCGAGTCGATGGTGCCACCGCTCATCCCGCCCTTGAGGAAGGCCACCAGGGTGACGTCGGTGAGCTCGCCCGTGTTGTCGGCGACACTGCGCTTGTACAGCTGGTACACGCTCAGATCCGACGGAATCGAGTCGAAGCCGCAGGAATTCACGATCTTCGCGCCGGTCTCGGCGGCCTTGTCGCCGAACCGGTCGATGCAGTCGCGGATGAACAGCGCCTCACCGGTGAGATCGGCGTAGTGCGTGCCGTTCTCCGCGCACGCCTGGACCAATGGGAACCCGTAGCGCAGGTACGGACCCACGGTGGTGACGACCACCTTGGTCCGCGCCGCCAGCGCGTTCAAGCTCTCCTGATCCGTCGAATCCGCCTGCACCAGCGGCCATTCCGCGGCGAGCGGGCCGAGTTCCGCGCGAACGGCGGCCAGCTTCTCCAGCGAGCGGCCCGCCAGCGCGATGCGCGCGCCCGCGGGCGCCGCCTCCACGAGATAGTGCGCGGTCAGCTTGCCCACGAAGCCGGTCGCCCCGAATAACGCGATGTCGAATTCCCTTGCGGCCACAGGTCTCACCAATCCGTTTCGTTGGTTCGGGGGCGAAGGCCGGCCGCGGAGGCGGCGGCCCGAGCCCCGCGAGTCGGGTTTGTCACGCCTTGGCGGCGCGCTTGCGGGGCTTCTTGGTGGGTGCCCCGGTGGTCGGCGTGGGAGCCGGTCGGCTCGCCAGCCATTCGTGATGGGCGCGGCCGAGTGCGGTGACCGGGTCGTCCCCGTACAGCCACTCCCGCGCGATGCGGTGCCAGTTGCCGGTCGCTTCCAGCTGCCCGAGCATGCCGAAGGTCAGGAAGTCGGCGCGGCGGGAGAACAGGTGCTCGGGCGGCAGATTCTGCTGTTTCATGCCCTCGAAGTCGGTGGCCCGCGGGTCCACCGCGAGTACGAAGGCGCCGGAGGCCAATTCGGGGGTGATGGTGAGTTCCTCGTCCACCAGCGCCCATTCACACGCGGCGAGTACGTATTCCAGGCATTCCTCGGGCGTGATCTCCTCGGGCGATTCGATGACGCCGCGCTGCACCATGAGGTCGCGCAGGTCCTCGGCCCGCTCCTCGGCGGCCGCGCGAATGCAGACGGCCTCGAAGCGCACGTGTTCGGGATCCATCCGGTTGTAGAGCCCGAAGTCCAGGAACGCGACCCGGCCGTCGGGGCCCAGCAGCAGGTTGCCGGGGTGCGGGTCGCCGCAGAACTCGTTGAAGGTGAACAGCGAGCCCACATAGAACCGGTAGATGATCTCGCCGATCCGATTCCGTTCGGCCGCGGGCATTTCCCGGATCTCCTCGAAGCCGCGGCCGGGGAAGTACGCGCTGACCAGCACGCGGGTGGTGGACAGTTCCGGGTAGGTGGTGGGCACCACGATGAACGGGTGCCCGGCGAACAGGTCCGAGATCTGCTTCTGGGTAGTGGCCTCGGCGACGTAGTCGAGTTCGCTCTCCAGGTTCAGCCGCAGCTCGTCGAGCACGGCCGGGGTCACCCACGGCATGGCGGACTGCAGGATGCGGCGAAACATGGCCAGGTTCTTCAGGTCCGCGCGGACGGCGGTGTCGATGCCCGGGTACTGCACCTTCACCGCGACCTCGCGGCCGTCGTGCAGGGTCGCCTTGTAGACCTGCCCGATCGAGGCGGCGGCGACGGGTTCGGGATCGAATTCGGCGAAGACCTTCTCCAGCGGCTGCCCGAAGTCCTCCTCGATGACCGCCCGCATCACCTCGAACGACACCGAGGGCGCGCTGTCGCGCAGCACCGCGAGCCGCCGCTGGAACCGCTCCCGATGCTCGGGCGGCACCAGGTCCAGGTCCAGCACCGACAGCATCTGCCCGAGCTTCATGGCGACGCCCTTCATGGTGCCCAGCACCATGACCATCTGCTCGGTGGCCCGGATCATGGATTCCTCGGCCATCCGGGCGCGCACCGCCTCGGATCTGCCGCGCATGGAGCGCCGGGTCTTCTGGGCGCGCAAGGCATTACCGGCTACGGCGATTCCCAGCTTCGTCCCCCGCGCGAGCCTGGATGTGGGCAGCTCTTTCGCCATCAGTGACCCTCCATGGGAGCCAACACCCCCGTTGGTGCCGACATGGCGGAAACCCTGTGATGTGAGCGCCTCAGAGGGTGCGCTCCGCCGAACTCAGACTAACCACACTGGGAACTCCAGTGCTAGCCGTCAGCTAGCACTGTTTGGGGTGTTCTCCGCATCGGGTAGCACGTGGGGGCGCGAGTTGAAGTAATGGCGGTCGCCGCCCGCGCGGACCATGCCCTCGATGGCGCTCCAGGCCATCATGGTGAGGTAGTCGAGCATTTCCTCGCTGGACATGGTGCGGTTGGAGATCCACCAGTCCGTCGCCAGCTGCACGCCGCCGACCAGCACGTAGGACCACAGCATGGCGCCTTCGGTCTGCAGGCCGCGGTCGAAGGACTTGTCGATGATGACCGCGGAGACCACCTGCGCGAACAACTTCTCGAAGTCGGCGAGGGTGGAGGTGTCGGTCGCCGCGCCGTTGCCCATGATGAACCGGTACACATCGGTGTCCGAATCCACGGTGTGCACATACGCCGCCAGCGTGTTGCGGACCAATTGGTATTCATCGAGGTCGTCGCTGATGGCGCCGTAGATGCGCGGCATCAGGGTGGTCTCGATGAACCGTTCCATGGTGGCGCGGGTCAAATCCTGCTTGTCCGAGAAGTACCGGTAGAGCACGGTTTTGGAGACGCCGATCTCGGCGGCGATCTCGTCCATTCCGGCATCGCCGCCGCGCTTGCGGATGGCGGCGAGGGTGCCGTCCACCAGTTCTTCGCGTCGGTCGATCTTGTGCTGCTGCCAGCGGCGTTTGCGGCCGTCCACACGACCCCCGCGTGGACCGGTGGCCGCCTCGACGGCTGCACTCACGCTGCCTTTGGTGGTCACGCTGCGTTGGCTCCTTGTTCGCGTCCTGGGCCTGGGCCTATTCAGCTTAAGCCTCCCATGCTGTGGATCGCCGCCGTTCGGGAAGGGCCCGGTGGCGGGGAGTTCGTCACAGCACGCGCCAGAATGGAAGTTATGGAGCAACCTGCCGGCAGTGCCGGGGTACTCGAGCAGACCGAGCCGAAGCCGATGAAGACCGTTCCCACCGGCGGCGGAGCGTTCGCCGATCTCCTGGACGAAGAGGGTAAGAAGCGCGAGCTGTGGCGTATGAAGGCCATCGCGACGGGCTTCCTGGCCGTGGCCACCGTCATCTACATCGTTTGCGCGTGGATCAGTTCCCGCGGCGGGGGCGGGGAGTGGGTGGGCTACGTCAAGGCCGCTTCCGAGGCGGGCATGGTGGGCGCGCTGGCCGACTGGTTCGCCGTCACCGCCCTGTTCCGGCATCCGCTGGGTCTGCCGATCCCGCACACCGCGATCATCCGCAAGAAGAAGGATCAGGTGGGGGAGGGCCTCGGTGACTTCGTGCGCACCAATTTCCTCTCGCCCGACGCCGTCGCCGTGAAGGTGAATTCCGCGCAGATTCCGTTGCGGCTGGGCCGGTGGATGGCAGAACCGGCGAACGCGGAACGGATCTCCGACGAGAGCGCGACGATTCTGCGCGCGGTGATCGGCGTGCTGCGCGACGAGGACGTCGAGCAGATCATCGACCAGACCATCGTGAAGCGGATCGCGGAACCGCTGTGGGGCCCGCCCATCGGCAAGGTCCTCAACGAGTTGATCGCCGACAACCGGCAGGCTCCGCTGCTGGATCTGCTGGCCGAGCGCGCGCACCAGTGGGCGCTGGACTCGCAGGAGACCCTCGACCGCATCGTGAACCGGGACGCTCCCTCGTGGGCGCCCAAATTCGTGAATTCGCTCCTGGCCGAACGCATTTATCGAGAGCTGGTGGAATTCACCTGGAAGGTGCGGACCCAGCCCGATCACGAGGTGCGGCTGGCCGCGAATCGCTTCCTCGAGGAATTCGCCCACGATCTGCAATTCGACGAGGCGATGATCGAGAAGGCGGAAAAGATCAAGACCGAGCTGATGGGCCGGCGCGAGGTCACCGGGATGGCGCAGGCCACCTGGCGGGCGGCCAAGCGGGTGATCCTGGAATCGGCCGACGATCCGAATTCGACCTTGCGGCGCAAGGTGTCGGAGAACGTGTTGCAGTTGGGTGAGCGGTTGTCCTCGGACCCGGCGATGCGCGATCAGGTGGACGGCTGGCTGGAACGGGGCGTCCGTTACCTGGTCGCCAACTACGGCGCCGAGTTCGCGGGTCTGGTCAGCGACACGGTGGCGCGCTGGGATGCCGAGGAGGCTTCGCGCAAGATCGAATTGGCGGCGGGCAAGGACCTGCAATTCATTCGCATCAACGGCACGGTGGTGGGTTCGCTTGCGGGCCTTGTGATCTACACCGTTTCGCATTTGCTGTTCAATGGCTGAACAATTGACCAATTGGCGCTTCTGTTGAAGCGCTGAGTGTTTGCCGACCTGGCATCGATAGGGCGTGCTAACAGAGCGCTTGCAAGAGTTAGCACCCCGTCCTAGAATTGGCCCCACAACCGCCGGAAGGTGAGTGATGAAGCACGATCCCGAGGTTCCCGAACCGATCGAAGGCGACGCAGCGGAGACGTCCGCCGCCGGAGATCGGTCGGGCCGCGTAGCCAACGCGGCTCACGACATCGGGGGCTTCATCCGCTCGCAACGCGAGGCCGCTCAGGTCTCGCTGCGGCAGCTCGCACAGCTGGCGGGGGTGAGCAATCCGTACTTGAGTCAGATCGAGCGCGGACTGCGGAACCCGTCCGCCGAGGTACTCGCGCAGATCGCCAAGGGTCTGCGGGTCTCCTCGGAGGTCTTGTACATGCGGGCCGGGTACCTCGAGCAGAGGCCGCACGGCCCGGTCCGTGATGCCCTGCTGGCCGACAACGGTCTGACCGAACGTCAGAAGCAGGTCCTCTTGGACATCTATGAATCGTTTTGCCGGGAGAACCAGGCTAACGAGGACAGAGGGGACGCAACGGAGCTAATGGGGGGCGTTCCCGGGGGAAACAGGGACAACGAAGTTCCGCACCGCACAACCGAAGTTCCGCCACGCCAGGAGAGCGAACCATCATGACCGAATCGAATCTGACCGCAACCGTCACCAAGCCGATCTACGCCACCGTCGGCGCCGGCGACGCCCTCTATGCCGTCGTGACCGACGCCGTCTCGCAGATCCGTGAGCGTGCCAACTCCGCCGACGTGCAGGGGCGCATCGACGAGGCTCGCGAGCGCTTCGCCAACCTCCCGGCCGACCTGCAGGAGCAGGCCGAGACGCTGCGCCAGCGCGTGCAGGCGCTGCCGTCCGAGCTGCCCGAGGACCTGGCCGAGCTGCGCGAGAAGGCCACCCCCGAAGAGCTGCGCAAGCTGGTCGACCAGTACTACCACCAGCTGCTGGACTTCTACGCCGACCTGGCCGCCCGCGGCGAGGAGACCGTCGAGAAGCTGCGCGCCAACCCGGCCTTCGAGGACCGCTTCGAGCTCGTCGAGTCCCGCTACAACGACCTGCTGGCCCAGACCCAGGACGTGCTGGGCAAGGTCACCGACCAGGTCGGCCCGTACCTCGGCTTCACCGCCAAGGAAGAGGAGGCCCCGGCCGACGAGACCGTCGACGCCGAGGTCGTGGACGTGACCACCGAGACCGCTCCGGTCGAGGACGAGGCCCCCGCCGCCAAGAAGGCCGCTCCGGCCAAGAAGGCTCCGGCCAAGAAGGCCGCGCCCGCCAAGAAGGCCGCCCCGGCCAAGAAGTAGGTCTTCGCGTTCCGCGAAAGAGCTTGTCGCCCTCGCGCACTCCG
The DNA here is from genome assembly GCF_042874235.1 of Nocardia sp. NPDC004151. Taxonomy (NCBI): domain Bacteria; kingdom Bacillati; phylum Actinomycetota; class Actinomycetes; order Mycobacteriales; family Nocardiaceae; genus Nocardia; species Nocardia sp. NPDC004151. The sequence continues at coordinate 76,359 of NZ_JBIAMR010000003.1, forward strand.
GTGCGCGGGGGCGACGCTCGTTTCGGGGGCCGCGCGGATTCGTGTCGTGCCCGGAAGTCGCGGTGGCCGGGTCTTCGCTCCGTATGATGGGTGGCGTGATGGGAATACCCGGACTGATTCTGTGGGTCTTGTGGCTGGCCGCGATGGGCATGACAGTGTTCGCCCTCGTGCACGCGATTCGGCAGCGTCCGGATGCCTTCACGGCCGTGGACAAGCTGACCAAGCCGGTGTGGATCGCCATTCTGCTGGCGTCGCTGGGCGGGTTGCTGCTGGGGCAGACCGCGGTCGGGTTCCTCGGTATCGCGGCGGTGGTCGCGACCGGTGTCTACCTGGCCGATGTGCGCCCCAAGGTCGATGAGATCCAGCGCGGGCCGCGCTGGTAGTCGGGCCCGAGAACTTCGGCCGCCACCCGGATCACCGGGTGGCGGCCTCTTTTTTGTGCCCGGCACGGTGTGCGGTGGATTCCGACTGGGGAACTTTTCGGGTGCTTGCACTAGCTAGCACCCGGTACTGCGGGTTACTGTATCTATCAGTAACACAAAGGAGTGTCCTATGCGGGCAACGCTGCCTCACCCTGCGGACCTCGGCCGGAAGGTCCGTGACCTGGTGCTCGCGCACCGGGCCGACCTGCGCACCCGGACCTACGGCACCGCGGATCTGAATCCGCCCGCCGGACCCTACGAGGTCCTGCCGGTCACCGCCTCCGACGGCGCGCGGCTGCGGGTGCACGCCTACGGTCCCGCCGACGGCGATGTGATCGTGCTGGTGCACGGCTGGACCTGCTGTCTCGAATACTGGAATCCCCAGATCAACGCCTTCGCCGGTGAATACCGCGTGATCGCCTACGACGTGCGCGGGCACGGGGAGAGCGACGAGGGCACCGCCCCGCTCACCACCGATCAGCTCGCCGACGATCTGGCTGAGGTCCTCGACGCGGCACTGCGGCCGGGCCGGCGGGCCGTGCTGGTGGGACACAGCCTGGGCGGCATGACGATTCAGGCCTGGGCGGGCCGCTATCCGCGGCGCGTGCAGAAGCAGCTGCTCGCGGTGCTGCTCACCAATACCGCGGCCGGCGACCTGATCGCCGAGACCACCGTGGTCCCGTTCCTCAACCGCGGCGCCGCCGCGCTGCCGTTCCGGGCGGGTCTGCTCGGGCTGAGCGCGCCGATCCTGTTCCCGCCGGTCAAGCCCGTGCGGTGGGTGTTCCGCCGCCAGGTCATGAGCCTGGCGTCGGTCGGCGACATCGCCGACTTCGGCCTCAATATCGTGCGGTCCTGCCCGGCTCGCGTGCGTGGGCGGTTCGGAACCCTGTTGTCCTACCTGGACGTCGGGCGCGGTGCGGCCAACCTGACGGTGCCGACCACCGTCATCGCGGGTTCGGCCGACGACATGACCCCGCCGGTGCACGCGGAGCGGATCGTGGAGATGCTCGCCGAGACCGGCAGTCTGGACGCCTATCGGGTGCTGCCGACCGGGCACCTCGGCAATGTGGAGGCCTATCGGGAGTTCAATGCCGAACTCGCGCGCGTCGCCGGGGCCGCTTTCGGGGTTCCGGCGAAGGTGGTGGGCGCCTGAGGGGTGGGTCTCGCTCACCCCTGGGGGACCTTATTCGTGAGGTCGCGCACCGCGAACATTGTTGTATAGCAAGAAGATATATACCCGCTTGCTGTTGCAAGCACCCCGGTTAGCGCGATACTGTGGTCTGGAACACAAAGGAGTGCTCATGCTGGTGAAACTGCCAGAGGCGGGTGTCGGCGTCGACGCGCTCACCGCGCCCTTCCGTTCCGGGCTGCGGTCCCGGGCCTACCGGACCGCATCGCTCAACTCCCCGCGCCCCACCGAGGTCCTCCCCGTCACCACGCGGGACGGCGCGAAGCTGCGCGTCCACGCCTACGGTCCGGCCGACGGTGACGTGATCGTGCTGGCGCACGGATGGTCCTGTGCCATCGAATACTGGAACCCGCAGATCAACGCCTTCGCGGGCGAGTACCGGGTGATCGCCTTCGACCAGCGCGGCCACGGCGAAAGCGAGAGCGGCACGCGCCTTTTCAGCGCCGATCAGCTCGCGGACGACTTCTCCGACCTGCTCGACGCGGTGCTGGCCCCGGGCCGCCGCGCGGTGCTGGTCGGGCACAGCATGGGCGGCATGACCATTCAGGCGTGGGCCGAACGCTATCCGCACCAGGTCCGGCATCGGGCTTCGGCGGTGCTGCTCGCCACCACCGCCGCGCGGCAGATTCCCAACCGCGCCACCGTGATTCCGTTGCTCAATGACGTGATCCCGGGTCCGGACTGGCTGGCGCTGGCGTTGTTCGGCACCCCGGTGCCACTGCCCGGCGGTCCCGCGGTCAACCTGATCGCCAAGCATCGGCTGATGACCCCGGAAGCCACCCGCGACCAGATCCTCTTCGGCACCTCGATCGTCCGGTCCTGCCGTCCGTCGGTACGCGCTGCCGTGGCCCGGGGCCTGCTCGAACTCGACCTGCACGGCGCCGCGGCGCATTTGACGGTTCCGACCGCGGTGGTCGCGGGTTCGCACGATCGGCTGCTGCCGGAGGTGCATTCGCGCGAGATCGCCGACACCCTCGCCGTCGCCGGACATCTCGACCGGTACACCATCCTGCCCACCGGGCATCTGGTGAACATCGAGGCCGAGAAGGCGTTCAACGTGGAGCTGCACCGCGTCATCCGCCGGTCGCGCCGCGACCCGGTCGCCGTCGCCGGCTGAGCCGGACCAACGACAACGCCCGCCCCGGGAAAGCCGGGGCGGGCGTTGGCTTTTCGGGGTCCTATTCGAAGACGACGGTGCGGCGGCCGTGCACCAGCACCCGGCCCTCCAGATGCCAGCGCAGACCGCGGGCCAGCACCACGCGCTCGATGTCGCGGCCCTGCCGGACCATGTCGCGCACGGTGTCGGAGTGGTCGATGCGGGTGACGTCCTGCTCGATGATCGGGCCCGCGTCCAGTTCGGCGGTCACGTAGTGGCAGGTCGCGCCGATCAGCTTCACGCCGCGCGCGAACGCCTGGTGGTACGGGCGCGCTCCGACGAAGGACGGCAGGAAGCTGTGGTGGATATTGATGGCCTTGCCCGCCCAGTGCTCGCACAGTTCGGCGGGCAGCACCTGCATGAAGCGGGCCAGCACCACCGCGTGCGGGTCGTGGGCGTCGACCAGATCCCGCATCTGCTCGAAGGCGGGACCGCGTTCGGCCGGATCCTTCGGGAACGGGATGTAGTGGAACTTGATGCCGTGCGCCTCGGTCATCGCCGCCAGGTCGGGGTGGTTGCCGATGACGGCCTCGATGGTGGCGGGCAGCTCGCCGGAGGCGGCGCGGCCCAGCAGGTCGTGCAGGCAGTGGCCGTCCTTGGAGACCAGCAGCACCGCGCGGCGGCGTTCCCCGGAGTCGTGCAGCTGCCAGTCGGTCTCCGGGCCCAGCTCGGCGGCGACGGCGGTGAACCGGTCGCGCAGCTCGTCCAGGTCGAACGGCACGGTGGCGGCCTTGATGGCCTGCCGGGTGAAGAACCACCCGGTCTCCAGGTCGGAGTGGTAACCCGCCTCCACGATCGACCCGCCGAAATCGGCGATGAACGAGGTGATGCGGGCGATGATGCCGGGACGGTCCGGGCAGCCCAGGGTGAGCACGTAGCGACGGTCGTCCAGGGTGGAACTCATGAGGGACATACTCCCAGCAACCGCCCGGCTCGCGGCACAGGGGTGAAGCACGCCCCGGTCAGAGCGTGTAGAACGCCTCGGCGTAGTGGAAGTCGCCCTTGATCTCGAGTTCGTAGGCGGTGAGGGTGCGGACCTGGAAGTGGGTGGCCCAGTCCGGCTGGTCCGGAATGACGCCCACCCGGGTGCCGGGTACGAAGCCGAAGCGCGGGTAGTACTCGAGGCTGCCCAGCAGGCCCACGAGGGGCTCGTCGAGGGCGTCCGCGGCCCCGAGGGCGGCGTGCATGAGGGCCGAGCCGATGCCCGCGGCCTGATGGTTCGGGAGCACCCCGAGCGGCCCCAGCGCGAGCACCGGGAATGGGCCCACGGTCGCGCGGGTGAGGCAGACGTGGCCGACCACCTGATCGTGGACCTCCGCCACCAGTGACAGGGTCGGGACCCAGACGGCCGCGTCGTCGCGCAGCTTGTGCACCAGGCCCACTTCGACGGGGTCGCCGGAGACGTGGGAGGAAGGGGAATCGCCGTCGGCAGCCGCGCGGCGATCGGGGCTCGCGCCGAAAGCGCCGCGGTGTACCGCGTCGATCGCGGCGGCATCGCCGGTACGTTCACGACGGATCAGCACGCCTACAAGTCTGCGTGACAGCGGCGGCGGCCCGCAACAAAGATGTGCCAAACTCGGTGCTCATGCCGAAGATTTCCCGCTCTGACGTGGCGGAGATGATCGATCACACACTGCTGTCACCCGATTCCACCCCCGCTGATGTGACCGCGCTGGTGGCCGAGGCGCGCGAATTGGGGGTGTTCGCGATCTGCGTGTCGCCGTCCATGTTGCCGGTGCGCGCGCCCGGTCTGGTGGTGGCCACGGTCGCGGGTTTCCCTTCCGGCAAACATCATTCGCTGGTGAAGGGGGCCGAGGCGCGGCTCGCCGTGGAGCAGGGCGCGGCCGAGGTGGACATGGTCATCGACGTCGGCGCGGCGCGCGCGGGCGAGTACGGTGCCGTGCTCTCCGACATCGTCACCGTGCGGGAGGCGGTGGGAGATCGCGCCCTGCTCAAGGTGATCATCGAAGCGGCGGCGTTGAGCGATGACGCCATCGTGGAGGTGTGCCGGGCCGCGGAACGCGCGGGCGCGGATTTCGTGAAGACCTCCACCGGTTTTCACCCCGCGGGCGGCGCGAGCGCGCATGCGGTGCGGCTCATGGCCGAGACGGTCGGCGGGCGGCTCGGGGTGAAGGCCAGCGGCGGGATCCGGGACGCGGCGCAGGCGGCGGAGTTGATCGCCGCCGGCGCCACCCGGCTGGGTCTGTCCCGGTCTCGCGCGGTGCTGGAAGGGTTTCCGGTCTAGCGGCGGCCGGTCAGCAGAGGATGGGCTGCTGCTGCGCGTTCGGATCCGCCTGCAGCACGGTGTTTCCGCCCTGCAGCGTGATGTGCAGGCCCTCCTTGGTGACCTCGACCTTGTTGGGGGTCAACCCCATCGGGTAGGTCTGCAGGCTCTCGGTCATGAGCTGGACGATGCCCGAGACCAGATCGGTGGGCAGCCCGAAGCCGAGCAGCGACGCCTGCAGCGTCTCGACCTCGATCTTGCCGTCCACGATCTTCGGCTTGACCTGCAGTTGGGCCAGGCCGCCCAGCACCGCGAAGCTCAGTGTGCCGGTGGCGGGATCGGAGGCGGTGGCCGAGACCAGACCGGCCATCGTCTGGGTGATGCCGTCATTGCTCCAGGTGACGTCGGCGTTGGAGCTGCCGACGCTGGCCTGCTTGCCGCCGTCCTTGGTCTCGACGTCGTGGAAGGTCGCGTGCACGACCATGCCCTGGGCCGGGCCGAACTTGGAATCGTCGCTCTGCACGGTGACCTCGCCGACCTTGTGGTCGATCATGGTGAGCAGCAGCGGCTTCCAGCCGAACGAGACGTCGATCTTGGAGCCCATCTGGGCCTCGAACTGCGAGCTGATGCACTTCTGGACCTTGTGGCGGGCCCAGGCCTCGCCGCCGGCGAGTCCGCCCGCGACCAGTAGTGCGGCCACCAGGGTGACGATCAGCAGGGTCTTCTTGCGGCTGCGCCGCGGACCGGATGAACCGGTCTGTCCGCCACCGGCTTTCGCCGGGGGAGGTGGAGTGCCCGGTGGCATCTGCATACCGCCGGACTGGGTGATCGGACCCGAAGGTCCTGCCGGATAACCGGGTCCGCCCGGCAGAACCGCGGTCGGGCCGGTGCCGTTCGCGAGTTTCGCGGTGTCGGCGGTCGGCGTCGAGCCGGTGCCGGGATGGCCGGTCGCGCCCGCCGCGTAGGCGGCCTCGCCGGGGTGCAGGACCTGGGTGGGCTGGACGTCGGGATCGGGGGTGGCCGGGGTGCCGGTGTGGGCGGGATCGTTCCACCAGTCGGTGGCCGCGTCCTGTCTCGCACCTAGGACCTCGGTGGGCGTGCCGTCTGGTTTATCGAGGTCGACCGGCTGCGCCGTGGAGTCGCCGGGCCGCACGGTGGGGTCGACCGGCTGCGCGGCGGAGGTGTCGCGCTTGGTTGCGTCGTCCGAGGTGGGTTCCGAACTCATGGGGGCGATTCTTCCCGAGCTTTCTGTGTTAGCTCTGTGCATCCTGTGAGGTGTCGGCACACAGCCGCGGAATGTGACATAACACACATGGGTCCGGCTTATCCTGAGTGCCATGGCTGGGAACGCGGCACCGGGGGATCCGGAACACGGATGGGACGCGTTGCGGGAGCAGGCCGGGCGGCACGCGGGATACTTCACCACCCGACAGGTACTGCGCACCGGATGTGAGGTCCGGATCCGCGACGGATTACGCGACGGCAGCGTGCTGCGGTCGGGGGTGGGGCTGCTACGGCTGGCCGACTGGCCCGACGGGCCGCTGGACGAGTACGCCATGTGGTCGGCCTGGTTCGACGGGGCGGCCGCCGTCTCCCACCACAGCGCCGCCGAACTGCACGGGCTGGGCCGGCTGCGGCCGCGGTTCGTGCACCTGTCGGCGCGGGTCGGGCGGTTCCCGCTGTCGCCGCGGCTGGTGGTGCTGCGGCGCAGTTTCGCGCGCAAGGACGTGGAATCGGCGGGCGCGTTCCTGGTGACGACGCCGCTGCGCACCGTCATGGATCTGGCCGAGGCCGGGATCGGGCAGGCCGCCCTGGACGAGGTGGTCTCCGACGCGGTCGCCATCCACCGGTGCGCGCGGGCCGAGATCCGTTCCGCCAGTGCGGCTCTGGACCCGGCCACCGCGGCCCGGCTGCAACGCGCGCTGGCTCGCGCGCAGGAAGATCACCGGTAGCGTTCGCCGGACGGCATTCCGGGGAGCGCGGCGTGCGGGTTTCGAGTTTTGCGGGCGCGCGATTCGTGGCAGGGTGACTGGTATGGGGACCGGTGCTGGCGTGTGGGATCTGGTGTTTCCGCCGGGCCCGCCCGAACGGATCGCGGACATGTTCTCGGCCGCCGTCGTCGCCGACGCGATCCGGCCCTACGACGCCGACCTGGCGCAATCCGTGGAGACCTGCCGCGACTGGCGGCACGGCTACCACCGCGTCTTCCGGGGCATGACGGCGCTGGCGATCAGCGCGCCCGAGATCTCGATCGGCATGGCCGAGGCCGGACTGCGCTCGGTGCGGCACATGCTGCGGTTCACCGTCGGCCGCACGGTCGCGGCCCTGGACACCGTCGACGTGGACGCCGCGGCCGACGGCGCCGGGCTGGAGACCGCCGCGGTGGCCGGCGAGGCCGCGGCGGTGAAGCGGCTCGAGGTGCCGTGGCGCGGATTGCTGCTGGCCGAGGACGCGCTGCGGCTGCGCCTGGCCGAATGGCAGACCCACGGCATCCTGGAAGCCGATTTCGTGGCCGCGATCGAGCGGGTCATCGACCATCCGGAGTGGCTGGCGCTGCCCGGTTTCCGGGTCACCGTGACCGGCGCGGGCGCGGAACTCGGTCCGCTGCGGCCGCTGCTGAACTGGGGCGCGGAAGTGCTCGCGGTCGATCGGCCGGGGCGGGTGCGCTGGGAGCGGCTGCGGGCGGCCGCCAAGTCCGGCGCGGGGGTGATGCGCTACCCCGTCGCGGACGGCGAACCCGGTGTCGACATCTCCCGAGGCTTTCCGGCTCTGGCGCAATGGATCACCGCGCACAGTGACGCGCGGCCGGTGCTCGGGCTCTACGCCGGGCTGCCCGGTGCCGCCGGGGTGCGGCTGGCGGTGGCCTCCGATGTACTCGCCGACGCGGTGCTGCGGCATCACCCCGATGCGGCGCTGGCCATGCTGGGCTCGCCGACCGACACCTACGCGGTTCCGGCCTCGGTGGTGGCGGCGGCCCGGGATCACCTGGCGCAGCGCGGTTTCCGCGGCAATGCGCAGGATCTGCTGCACCGGGTCGCGCCGCGCTCGCTGTACCGGCTCAACTACACCCGCCCGATCTTCGACACCGAGGGCGGCGCGTGGGGGCTGTTCGACAACCTGCCCGCGCTGGCCGGGCCGGATTACGCACTGGCGCAACGGTTGCCGCGCTGGCGGGCGGTGCTGGCCGCCGCGGCGGGCTGCCCGGTGTCGTTCACGGTGGCCCCGCCGGCCTGGACCCGCGGTCTCGCCCGCGAGAACGGCTGGCGCGCGGCCGCGTACCGGGCGTCCTCCCGCTTCGGCATCGAGATCTTCGACCCCGCCACCGCGCGAACCCTGCTCGCCGCGAAGCTGGTCGCCGACCTGTACGCGCCCGACGAGCCGCGAATCTCCAACCCGGAAGCGCTGTTCGCGGCGGGCGCCGCCCACGGCGGTCTGTGGCGGCAGCCCTTCGCACCGCGGTCGCTGCTCGCTCCGGCCGCGGTCTCCGGCATGGTGCGGGACCTGCTCCACAAGCTCCACTGATCCGCGCGTGGGTACCCGCGGATCAGTGCAGCCTGCGGTCGGCCACTGGTGCCCCGTCGGGGGCCGGAGTGTGGGGACCATAGGGGGACAGGGTAACTCGCGGGACTCGCTCAGGGCAGCGGCGCGACGGCGGACCACGGCACCGTCAGAGTGTTGTCCCGCAGGCGGCGGCGGTAGGCGCGGAGCGGAAAACCCTGCTCGCGCAGCAGGTTCGCGGCGTGGCGCCAGCGGACGCGGGGGCCGTAGGGGGCCAGCGGCGCGGCGACGGACCAGGCGCGGTCGGCGGCGGTCAGCAGGGTGTGGATGGGTTCGCCGGGGATATTGCGGTGGATGAGGGCCTTGGGGAGGCGTTCGGCGATGTCGGAGGGCGTGTCGACGGTGAAGGGGTCCCAGGCCAGGGTGAGGGACAGCGGGCGGGTGCGATCCAGGAGGACCCAGGCGCAGCGGCGGCCGAGTTCGTCGCAGGTGCCGTCGAGGAGCAGGCCGTCGGGGGCCAGCCCGGACTGGATGGTCGACCAGGCTTCGGGGACAGCGGATTCCGGATACTGGCGCAGCACGTTGAAGGCGCGCACCAGGGTCGGTCGCAGACCCGCGAGTTCGAAACCGCCGCGGGCGAACACCACTCCGTCCCGGCCCGGGACCACCCGTTCGGGATCGATCTCCAGGCCGACCACGCGGAGATCGGGCCGCACGGTCCGCAGCCGGGCCGCCAGCTCCAGGGTGGTGACCGGGCTGGCCCCGTAACCGAGATCCACCACCAGTGGATCCGCGGCGTCCAGCAATCTTCCGGTGACGAGCGGGTCGTGCGTCATCCACCGGTCCCCGCGGCGCAACCGGTTGATCCCGGTGGTGCCACGGGTGATCGTGCCGATGGGTTTGGTTACCCGACGGGGTGCTGCTGATCCAGCCAAACCTTCGTCACCTCGGCTTCGGCGCGGAACAGGTCCACCAGATTCACCAGCATGAGCTGTTCGAGCCTGCGCCCGAGGAACGGAACATTGACCTGGGCCCGCGAGGAGGTGCGCAGGGTGCAGCCGGTCTCGGTGGGAAACAGCCGCATGCTGCCGCCGAGAGTGCCCGGGCTGCCGGGGATTTCGGCGGTGTAGGCGCCGGTCACCTCGGGACCGTACGGCCCGTAGGTTTCCCGGCGGGTGATCACCATGTCCTTGTGCACCACCATCTGCGCCATCTCGGGCAGGGTGTCGCGGGGCAGCACGTGACGTAGTTCGACCGTGATGCCGTCGTCGCCGGACTCCAGGCTGACGATGTCGTTCGGGGAATGCTTGCGCAGTTCCTCGATGCGGGCGTCCCAGTGCTCACGGTTCGTCATCGCCGCGTACACCTGGTGGGTGGTGTGCAGCGAATACCGCGCGGAATAGTCGAGTCGGCGGGCCACGATCGCTCAGGTTACTGCCGGGCGACCTCGGTCAGTGAGAACTCAGCCAATTGTCGGTGAACTCGGCCTCGCGCTCCAGCAGTTCGGTGAGGTGCTGCTGGATGGCCGCCTCGATCTTCTTGCCGAACAGCGGGATCTTCACCTCGATGGTGGCGTCGACCACGAAGGTGGAGCCGGTGCCGTCCTCGGTGACGGTGAGGCTGCCGGTGATGGTCGCGGGCGCGCCGTCCACGTATGCCTCGACGGTGCCGCCGCTGCCGTGCCAGATCTCGGTGCGCGGAATCGTCAGGCCGTCGGGCTTGATCGCGGTGATCTGGGCGGGCAGTTCCGCGGCCGGGATGGTCTGGACCATGTCGACACGCACCTGGTCACCGTTGATGGCGAGGCTCTCGATGCGAGCGTTGGGGCCGCCGACCGCCTCGATGCGGTCCTTCCAGTACTGCTCGTTCGCGAACGCAGCGCGCACCGCGGCCATGGGATGTGTCGAGTGCCCAGTGAAGGCCAGAGGTGTCGCCATGGTCGGACACGCTACCGTCTGTGCCTGTGCGTACTTCTCGGGTGGTGTCGTTCGACGACCTGCGGGACCTGCTGGCGGCGACCGGTGCGCGGCTGCGTGCCGGGGTCCCGCTGGCGGAACTGACGACCCTGCGGGTCGGCGGCCCGGCCACGGTGGCCGACTGCGAGACCACCGAAGCACTGGTGGCGACGGTCCGGGAACTGGACGCGGCCGGGATTCCGGTGCTGCTCGTCGCGGGCGGCTCCAACCTGCTCATCGGTGACGACGGCTTCGACGGGGTCGTGGTGCGGATCGCCACCGACGGCGTGGAGATCGGAGCGGACTCGGTGCTCGCCGAGGCGGGCGCGAACTGGGACGCGGTGGTGGCGGCCACGGTGGCGGCCGGGCTCGGCGGCCTCGAATGCCTGTCCGGCATCCCGGGTTCCGCGGGCGCCACACCGGTGCAGAATGTCGGCGCCTATGGCGTCGAGGTGGCGAGTTTGCTGCGCAGGGTGCGCTTGCTGGACCGGGCCACCGGGGAGATCCGCTGGGTCGCGCCCGAGGAGCTCGGATTCGGGTACCGCACTTCGATTCTCAAGCACAGTTCCGCCGCGGTGGTGCTGGCCGTCGAATTCGCGCTGCGCGCGGACGGTTCCAGCGCGCCGCTGGGGTACCGGGAACTGGCCGGCGCGCTGGGCGCGGCCGAGAGCGAGTCCCGGCCGGCCGCCGATGTGCGCGAGGTGGTGCTGCGGTTGCGGGCGGGCAAGGGCATGGTGCTGGACCCGGCCGATCACGACACCTGGAGTGCCGGTTCGTTTTTCACCAATCCCGTTATTCCGGACGAGCGGGTGGAAGCCGTGCGCGCCGCGATCGCCTCACATCTCGGCGCGGATGTAACCGTGCCCACCTACCCGGCCGAGGGCGGGGTAAAATTCTCGGCGGGCTGGCTCATCGAGCGCGCCGGCTTCGCCAAGGGCTTTCCGGGCGACGGGTCTCCGGCGCGGTTGTCGACCAAACACACGCTGGCGCTGACCAATCGAGGCGCGGCTACCGCGACCGATCTGGCGACCCTCGCCCGCACGGTTCGCGAAGGGGTTGCCGAGCGCTTCGGCATCGAGCTGGAACCCGAACCCGTGACCGTGGGAGTGAGCCTGTAGCGGGTGGTGTCCACCACCAGTACAGCGTCCGGGATACACGGTTTGCGGGGGTAGGGTCGAACAAGTGAGTAATCGAGGACTGTCCCGCCGGTCGGCCATGCGTGCCGCACTGGTGGCGTCGACAGCGGTCATCGCGGCGGCCTGCTCGTCGTCGAACAAGAACGGCGGCACGGCCAAACCTGCCGAACCCGTCGCGACCGTGAAATTGGAACCGGCCGCCGGCGCCGAGCAGGTCAACCCGACCACGCCGGTCACCGTCACCGTCACCAACGGGCGGATCGACCAGCTGGCGCTGACCAATGCCAATGGCAAACAGGTAGCCGGCACATTCGATGCCACTCGCAGCAAATTCACGGTGAACGAGCCGCTCGGCTACGGCGTCACCTACACCTGGTCCGGCACCGCCATCGGCACCGACAACAAGCCGGTCGCCATCGACGGCAAGTTCAGCACCGTCAACCCCAAGAAGACCGCTCCCGCCACCGTCAATATCGGCGACGGGCAGGAGGTCGGCATCGCCGCGTCGATCATGCTCCAGTTCAAGGGGCACGTCGAGAACAAGGCAGCCGTCGAGAAGGCGCTCACCGTCACCGCCACCCCGGCCACCGAGGGCTCCTGGGCCTGGCTGCAGGACGACAACGGCGGCTCGCGCGCGCACTGGCGGCCCCGCGAGTACTGGCAGCCCGGCACCACCGTGCACCTCGGCGCCAAGCTGTACGGCCTGGACATGGGCGGCGGTCTGTTCGGCGACTCCGACCTCACCTCCGACTTCCGCATCGGCCGCGCCCAGATCGTGAAGGCCTCCGCGCCCAGCCACCGCGTCCAGGTGGTGCGGGACGGCGCGACCATCTTCGACTTCGCGTGCAGCTACGGCGAGGGCAACGAGGACCGCAATGTCACCCGCTCCGGCATTCACGTGGTGACGGAGAAGTACGAGGACTTCATGATGTCGAATCCGCCGTTCTACACGAACGTGCGGGAACGCTGGGCCGTGCGCATCTCGAACAATGGCGAGTTCATTCACGCCAATCCGCAATCGGCTTCCGCCCAGGGCAATTCGAACGTCACCAACGGCTGCATCAACCTCAGCACCGCCGATGCCCAGGCCTACTTCCCGACCGCGCTCTACGGCGATCCGGTCGAGGTCACCGGCACCCGTATCCAGCTGTCGGCGGCCGACGGCGACATCTACGACTGGACCATCGACTGGGAGACCTGGAAGGGCCTGTCCGCCCTGCAGGGCGAACCGCACAACCAGATCTCGGCCACCCCGCTCGCGCCCCAGCCGGTCGGCGGTCGCTGACCGCTCGAATCGCGCGCCCGCGACCGCCGGGTTAGGGTCCTCGCCGAGTAACGCCGTGGTGAGGAGCGTCCATGGTCGCGGGCCGAAAGGGAGCGGCGGCAACGGATTCCGGGCGCGCCCTGAGTCCTTCGGAGCGATGGTTCTGGATCATCGACCGGATGTCGCCGGCCAACTGCACCGCGCGCGTCCGCGTCGACGGGCGGATTCCGGTCGGGCGGCTGGAATCCGCGGCGGCGATCCTGGTCGCGGAATATCCGCTACTGCGGATGGGCATTTCGGACAATGTGGGCAGTGATCCGTGGTTGCGCCCACTACCCGCACCGCGAATTCCGGTGCGGCGGATCCAATCCCGTGATTCCGGGGACTGGGTGCGCGTGGTCGACGCCGAAATCGCCGAACCCATCGACATCGCGAACGGCTTGGCGCGCATCACCGACATCGTCGCCGGGGCGGATTCCGACGGCGAAAACCACGAGATCGTTCTGACGATCTCCCACATCATCGCGGACGGCCGCTCCCTGCTGGCGTTGCTGCGCAAGCTGATCGACTACGCGTCGGATCCGCCCGGGCCGGTAGCCACGCGGCCTCCGGTCCCGGCCGCGGACGACCTGATTCCCCGGGGCGCGCGCGGCTTCCGCCGCTGGGCGCACACCACCTTGGCCGACCAGATCGGCGCGCTGGTGCGGCGACCACAACGGCTGACCGGCACGGTGGCGGCGTTGTCCGAGCGGCGGACCAGGGTCGTGCACCGGGTGCTCGGCCGGGAAGCGCTGGCCTCCTTGATCATCGATTGCCGCCGAGCCGGGGTGACCGTGCACGCGGCCCTGGCGGCCGCGGTCGCCGACGTCATCGGCGAGGGGGAATCCGGGTTGATCGACGCCGAGGCGCCCCGGGAGATCCCGACTGCGGCTGCCGAGGCGGCGGGGGGTGCGGAGCCCTCGGGAGGCCGGTGCACGACGTCCGGGCCGGGCGCGAGGACAGCGGCGCGTCGGGTCTCGAGGTTCGGACCTCGGGAGGGCCTGGCGATCGGCGCGCGGGATGCCGGGGCGGCCCGCGGGCGCGGTGCCGTGGGAGTCGGGTCGCCGGTGGATTTCCGGGAATCGCTCAGTCCGCGTGTGGATTCGGAGGAGCTGGGGGTGTACGCACCGGTGCTGGTCGGGTTCGTGCCGTTCGGGCGCGGTGTTTCGCTGTGGGAGGCGGCGCGGGCGGTGAAGCGGCAGTTGGATCGTGGCGTGCGGCAGGGGCGGCATCTGGCGACGGTGGCGGGGATGCGGTTCGGGACGCCGCGCACCCTGGAATCCGGGCGGCGGCTGGCGGAACTGGTGGATCGGCGTGCGCCGTGGAATGTGTCGGTCACGAATCTGGGGCGGGTCGAGTTTCCGGAAAAGGCCGGGGCGTGGCGGCTTTCGGGGTTACGGGTGGCCGCGTCGAATTCGTGCGTGAGCGTCATGACGGTCGCGGTCACGACGGCGCACGCCGAGATGTACCTCGGGTTCTGCCATGCCGAACCGGCGTTGCCGGCGGCGCGGGCGGAGGCTTTCGCGGACGCGGTGCTGGCCGTGCTGGCGCGGCGGCCGGATCCGTCAGCGCCGTTGCAGGCGGGCGCGTAGTTCGGCGCGGTCGGGCTTGCTGGTGCGGCCGGCCACGGGGATCTCGTCGACCAGGACGATGTCGTCGGGCAGGGCGGAAACGTCGATGAGGGCGGGTAATTCGCGGCGGAGGCGGGCCTCGACGTCGGTGGCGTTCAGGTCGGCGACGACGGCCAGGACGATGCGCTCGTCGCCGATCTCGTCGGGGATGCCGATCATGACGGCCTCGCGGACGCCCTCGACGCCCACGATGGCCGGTTCGTACAGCCCCGGATAGATATTGGTCTTGCCGCGGATCATCATGTCCTTCTTGCGGCCCATCAGGACCAGGGTGCCGCCGTCGAAGCGGGCCAGGTCGCCGGTGGCGATCTCCTTCAGCGGGGGTTCGCCGAGGTAACCGCGGCACAGGTTGGGGCCGGAGAGGATGAGTTCGCCGTCGTCGGCGATGCGCGCGTCCACGCCGTCGCACGGGAAGCCGAGCGGGTCGCCCGCCCCCTCGAAGGCGAGTTTGTCGGCGCCGGAAGTGATTGCCACCGGCAGGATCTCGGTCATGCCGTAGACAGCCAGGAATTCGGTGCCGGGGAGGGCGGCGCGGGCGCGGCGCAGCAGCGCGGTGGTGACGGGCGCGCCGCCGAGGGAGATCTCCTCGAGGTGGGCCGGTGCGGTCAGCCGCCCGGCGTCGACGGCGTCGAGGATCACCGCCAGGTCGGCGGGGGTGAGGAAGGCGTGGGTGGCGCTGTCCGGGCTGCCCGCCGGGCCGAGGGTGCGGGCGAAGCCGAGCGGATCGACGTGGGTGCTGAAGCGGGGATAGCGCGGCATGGACCAGCGCGCCCCCTCCAGCACCGCGGGCACGCCCATCATCAGCTGCTCGGTGTGCAGGTGGGAGCCGGGCATCAGGGTGGTGGAGCCCGCCACGGCGGCCAGGCCCGCGCCCAGCGAACCGCGGGTGTGCACCACGGCTTTCGGGTCCGCGGTGGTGCCGGAGGTGAAGACGATGAGCGCCTCGGCGTCGGGATCCTCGACCGGCGCGTCCACGACGGCGCCGGTGGCGGGGCCGGACCAGCCGGGTTCGGAGCCGATCAGGCGGCCGAGCGGGATGGAGCCGCGCGGTGTCCCGGGGAGGCGCGGGCCGCTGTGGATGTGGCGCACCGGCAGCCGCCCGAATTCCGGTAGCGAGAGGCCGAGCCGGCGGCCGTACTTCTGGAGCGGCCCGCTCAGCAGGTAGAGCAGTGATTCGGTGGCGGCCCAGACGGGTTTCACCAATTCCAGTCGGCGCGCGAACAATTCGGGACCGACGCCGGGGTCGACGAACACGATGCTGCCGCCCGCCGCGATGGTCCCGAACACCAGCACCAC
Source organism: Nocardia sp. NPDC004151 (assembly GCF_042874235.1). Lineage (NCBI taxonomy): Bacteria > Bacillati > Actinomycetota > Actinomycetes > Mycobacteriales > Nocardiaceae > Nocardia > Nocardia sp. NPDC004151. The sequence continues at coordinate 92,169 of NZ_JBIAMR010000003.1, forward strand.
CGCGTCCACGCAGGGCCGGATGGAGAACAGCATCCGGTCGCCGGGCTCGAAGCCCTTGCTGTGCAGGCGTTTCACCACCAGGCGGATGCGGGCGTCGAGTTCGGCGAAGCTCAGCGGCCGTTCGCCGATCATGCCGAGGGCGGGGGCGTCGGGGGTGCGCAGCACCTGCTCACGCAGCAGCGCGACGAAATCCTCGCCCGTCGACGGGTATCCAGACGTCACCGGATGTCCACCAGCTCCGGTTTGTAGCGGTGGTCGGCGTACCAGGCGAGGGTCTTGCGCACACCCCAGGCTTTCACGCGCCGATTGGACCCGTACACCCGCACGTCGCGGCGCAGCCCGTAGTCGGTGGTGAGCGTGCGGACCGCGTTCACCAGGGCCCGGTCCTCGTGCAGTTCCTCGATGGCGGTGCGCGGGAAACCGCCCGCGGCCTCGTACAGTTCGGCCGTGATGGCCATATTGCAGCCGGGCGTCATGACGTACGGGCCCAGGTAGCGCGGATCCTGGTTGCCGGGCCGGAGTTTCCCGAACTGCGAGGCCACCTCGAGGGCGACCCGGATGACGGTGCGGTCCAGCAGGCTCACGCCCTCGTCGGTGCGGGGGATGAGCTGACCGCTGACCAGGCGCAGGCCGGAGTCGAAGGCGGCCCGGATCCGCGCGGTCCAGTCGGGGGCGGGCAGGCAGTCGGCGTCGGTGCGGGCCAGGCGGGTGGCCCCGGCCGCGATGGCGTGGCGCATGCCGGTGTCGGCGGCCGCGCCGGTGCCCTTGTGTTCCTCGGTGATGATCTCGATCCGCGGCTCCGGATGCGCGAGGGCGAAGTCGCGCACCACCTTCACGGTGGCGTCGGTGGAGTTGTTGTCCACCACCACGACGGTGAAGTCCCGGTCCCGCTGCCCGGCGAGTGCCGCCAGGGTGGCGGTGATGCCGTGTTCCTCGTTGTAGGCGGGCACGATCACCCACAGGTCGTTCATGGCTCTCCCGGCGGAATTACTTACCGCGACTTACGGTTTCGGCAGGCGGTACGCGATGGCGGCGGCCGACGGGCCCGCCCCGGCGGCCACGAACAAGGCTACGGCGGCGTGGTCGAGACCGCCGCTGTCGCGGGCCGCCAGGAACGCGACGGGCAAGGCCGAGGTGTGGGCGTCGCCGCCGGAGTCGTCGGCGCTGACCGCCTCGGGGGCGATGCCCAAGCGCTCGGCGAGCCGGGCCGGGAAGTCGGGGGTGGGTCGCCCGCAGATCAGCATCGTGCGGTCCAGGGGCGCGTCCGCCACCTCGAGGGCTTCGGTCGCGGCCGAGACCGCGTGGCGCAGGAGCGCTTCGACGTCGGCGGGGCGGTGCACCGTGATGGCGGACCGGCCGGTCGTCCCCATCTCCGGGAGCCGCACGAATCCCTCCGACGCGGGCCGTCCGTCGGTGGCGCTGATGTGCAGCGCCCCGAATCCGGCCGGGCCCGCGGCCTTCTCCAGCAGCATGGCCGCACCCACCGGCTTGATCGGGAAACCCGGCTGCGGCCGCGGCGATGTCGACGGGTGCGCGTCGCCGGATACCAGTAGCACCTGGTGGACGGTCGGCGCCTCCAGCAGCGCCTGACCGACCTGGATGGCATTGAGAATGCCGCAGGCCCCGTTCATCAGGTCGAAGGACAGGCAGGGCACATCGCCGCTGCGATACTCCAGCCCGATGCCCACCTGCTGCTGGATCAGCGCGGACATGGCCGGTTCCACCATGTTGGAGTCGCGGTAGACGCCGGTGTTGATCAGCGCGTCGATCCGCTCGGGCGTGCTGCCCGCCTCCGCGATGGCCCGGCGCGCGGCGGCCGCCGCCTGCTCGATCGAACTGCCGCCACCGATTTCGGTGACGATGGAAGAAATCACGATTCCCATACCGCATCACACCCGCAGGTCGCCGAGCGTCACCGACAGAAACCCGGCCACGACGCCGGAAGCCGCGGGGACCATCAGTACTTTCGCCCCGGACGCTATCCGCTGTTGTTTGAGCGCGTCATGTAAAACCACGAAATGCGAGGTCGACGCGGTGTTGCCGTACCGGTCCAGCACCATGAGCGCGGGCGGTATCGGGGCGTCGAATTCGCGTTCGGCGATCTTGGACACCAATTCCACCGCGGGCGCGCTGAATTGATGGTGGATCACGTGGTCGTAGCCCTCCGCCGCGAAATCGCTGCCCCGCGCGGCCAGGAAGTCCCGCTGCCGGGTGGTCCACAGCAGATAGCGGGCCTCGTTGTGCATGGCCCGGTTGTCGGTGTAGAGCGCGATACCGGAACTGCGGTCGCTCGGCATGCCCAGGCACAACTGCGCGAATCCGGCGCTGGTATTGAGTTCGACGTAGTCGATGCCCTCGTCGGCGGTGCCGTCGCCGTCCAGCACCACCGCGGCCGCGCCGTCGCCGACGGTGAGGGACGCGAACTGCGGATCGTATTTCTCCGACATCTCGCGCACCGCGGTATCGGAGATCGGGGTGATGTACTCGCCGGAGACCACCAGGCCGCGCCGCACCATTCCCGCGCGAATCATCCGGTCCAGCACCAGAACTCCGCTCATCATGCCCGCGCAGGCATTGGAGACGTCGAAATGGATGGCTCCGGTCGCGCCGAGTTCGTTGCGTAGCATGAGCGCGAACGAGGGTTCCACGCAGAATTCGTCACCGCGAATACGCGTGATGGAGCAGGAGATGACGACATCCAGATCGGCGGCGTCGTAGCGGGAATTGTCGAGGGCGGTCCGGGCCGCGGCCATCGCCACGGTGAAGGAGTCCTCGTCCTCGGCGCAGCGGCGGCGGTGCCGCACGCCGCTGATCCGCTCCAGGTCGATGGGGGAGTCGACGGCCAGCTGGGCCAGCAGCTCCGCGGTCGATATCTCGGTGGCGGGCAGGTACGACCCGACCGCCTCGATGCGTGATCTCACCATGTTTCGCTCCAAGCCGCCCTCGGTTGCGGGGGACGCTAGCAGCGGCCGGCGCGCGGATTCCGATTTTGAAGAATCCGTGATTCAGATCATGGGGGCCGTGAACTGCGATGCGGGGCAACGCAACTACGCCGCGCCGCGCACCACGGTCAGGAACGACGCGCGAAACGCCCCGGCCCGGCCTGATCCCGCGGCGTCACCGTGATGGTGTCCAGATTGACGTGCGGCGGGCGGGACGCCACGAAACCCACCACTTCCGCGATGTCCTGCGCCACCAGCGGATCGATGCCCTGATACACACTCGCCGCACGCTCGGCGTCACCCGCGAACCGCACCAGCGAGAACTCCGTCTCCACCGCGCCCGGCGCGATCTCGGTCAGCCGCACCGGCTGCCCGAGCAGCTCACCGCGCAGCGTCCGGTGCAGCACCGCCTGCGCGTGCTTGGCCGAGGTGTACCCGGACCCGTTGTCGTAGGCGTGGAAGGCGGCGATCGAGGTGATGGTGACGATCAGGCCGTCGCCGGAGGCGATCAGCTTGGGCAGCAGCGCCTTGGTGAGCCGCAGCGTGCCCAGCACATTGGTCTCCCACATCCAGCGCCAGTCGTCCAGATCGGCCTCGAGCACCGGGGCCAGGCCCTTCGCGCCACCGGCATTGTTGACCAGCACGTCGCACCGCTCGACCGCCTCGGTGAACGCGCGCACCGACTCCTCGTCGGTCACGTCCAGGGCCAGCGGGGTGCCGCCGATCTCCTCGGCCAGCTTCTCCAGCCGCTCCACCCGCCGTGCGCCCACGTAGACGTGGTACCGCTGCTTGGCGAGTTCGCGGGCGGTTGCCTCGCCGATACCCGAACTGGCTCCGGTCACCACAGCGGTACGAGTGCTCATGCCTCCGAGCTTAGGCAGAAGCCCTGGCCTGCCCCTTCTCGGCCCGCGCCCGCCGCAGGCGCCGCGGCGGGGGCGAGATCCCGGCGGCGCTGCCGGTTAGCCTCACTCCTATGGCGATTCGGGAAGCAGTGAGCGCGGACGGCACGACCATCGTTTACCGGGTGACGGGTCCGGAAGGGGCGCGGCCGCTGGTGCTGCTGCACGGCTGGTCGGGGAATCTGTGCTGCTGGGGACGCTCGGCCGACCTGCTCGCCGAGCAGTTCCGGGTGATCGCGGTGGACCTGCGCGGGCACGGCTACTCCGACGCCCCCGCGACCGGCTACGACGATCCGAAGAACTGGGCCGCCGATGTCGCCGCCGTGTTCGCGGCCGAGGACATCACCGCCGGCGCGCTGCTGCTGGGCTGGTCGTACGGCGGCATCGTCGCCTCCGACTACCTCACCGCGCACGGCACCGCGGCCCTCGCGGGCGTCGTCTACACCGGTTCGCAGGCCAATATCGGCCGCGGCGTGCCCGGCGCGGAGACCGGGCCCGGCATGGCCAAGGCCATTCCCGACGTGTTCGACGAGAGCGCGGGCAAGGCCATGCGCGGTTTCGCCGCCTTCGGCAATGCCAATACCGGCCCCGGCCGGGACAAGGGCGTGGACGCCCAGCGGCTGTTCGGCGGCAGCATCGCCACGCTGCCCCGGGTCCGCAAGGCGCTGTTCTACCGGACGGTCGACAACACCGACACCCTGCGCGGCCTCGACATCCCCGTGCTGGTGCTGCACGGCACCGCTGACCCGGTGGTTCCCATCGAGAACGGCCGCCACATCGCCGCCTCCGCGCCCGACGTGCGGACCTCGTACTGGGAGGGCGCCCAGCACGGTCTGTTCATCGAGGATCCGGAGCGATTCGCCGCCGAAATCGCCGCTTTCGCGCGAGACCTGCGGTGATAGCGGTATTGCATTCACATCGACGAATATCCTTGTGAGTCAGGTCACTTGGGAAGGTAACCCGTGCATGGGGCGTTGTAACCCCCGTGCACACTGGAGTGGTGAGTCAACGCCCGGAGCTACGGCCCAATCGGATTGCCGTGCTATCGGTGCATACGTCGCCCTTGGCGCAGCCCGGAACGGGCGATGCGGGCGGCATGAACGTCTACGTTCTGCAGACCGCCCTCGAACTGGCCCGCCGCGGCACCGAGGTGGAGATCTTCACCCGCGCCACCTCCTCCAATGACGAACCCGTCGTCGAGGCCGCGCCCGGCGTGCTGGTCCGCAATGTGGTCGCCGGGCCCTTCGAGGGGCTCGACAAGTTCGACCTGCCCACCCAGCTGTGCCCCTTCGCCGCGGAGGTGTTGCGCACCGAGGCGCGCAACCTGCCCGGCCACTACGACCTGATCCACTCGCACTACTGGCTGTCCGGCCAGGTCGGATGGCTCGCGCGGGACCGCTGGCGGGTGCCGATGGTGCACACCGCGCACACCCTGGCCGCGGTCAAGAACGCCTTCCTGGCCGAGGGCGACTGCCCCGAGCCCGCGGTCCGCGAGATCGGCGAGAAGCAGATCGTCGCCGAGGCCGACCGGCTGGTCGCCAACACCGGCGAGGAGGCCCGCCAGCTCGTGGAGCTCTACGGCGCCGACCCCGAGCACATCGACGTGGTGCTGCCCGGCGCCGACCTGAGCCGCTATCACCCCGGCGACAAGCTCGCCGCCCGCGCCGAGCTCGGCCTGCGCGCCGACGAGCGGATCGTCGCCTTCATCGGCCGCATCCAGCCGCTCAAGGCCCCCGACGTGCTGGTTCGCGCCGCCGCGCACCTGCTCGCCGAGGAGGCCGCGCAGCCGGTGCCGCCCACGCGGCCGCTGCGCGTGGTGATCGTGGGCGGGCCCTCCGGCAGCGGGCTGGAACGGCCCAACGCGCTCATCGAACTCGCTGCGGCCCTGGGCATCTCGGATCGCGTCACCTTCCTGCCGCCACAGCCCGCGCACCGGCTGGTGCAGGTGTACCGCGCCGCCGACCTGGTCGCGGTGCCCAGCTACAACGAGTCTTTCGGCCTGGTCGCCATCGAAGCGCAGGCCAGCGGCACCCCGGTGCTGGCCGCGGACGTGGGCGGGCTCGGCACCGCCGTCCGCGACGGCGTCTCCGGCCTGCTGGTTCCCGGCCACCGGACACCGGACTGGGCGGACGCGCTGCGCAGCATGCTCGACGACCCGGTCCGGCTCGAACTCATGGGTGCGGCGGCCGTCGAGCACGCGGCCAACTTCTCCTGGGCGCACACCGCCGACGGGCTGCTGGACAGCTACTCGGCCGCGTTGTCGCAGGCTCGGGGCAATCGGGTGCGCGGTAGCCTGCATACTGATCGCGCAAGAGCACTGACACGGCCGGCGGTCAGCCCGAGGTCGGCACGCGGGGAGGCTGACCTGGCATGGCGGCGGCGGACGGGAGCGGTACGCAGATGAGTGAGTTCGAGCGCGACTGGACGCCGCGCCCGCACGCCAGCAGCGGTGGTTTGAACGACGAAACCGCCCGGGCCACGGCGCAACTCATCGACGACACGCTCCGCGACCGCGAGATCGAGTACTCGCGCGAGGCGCCCGACCTGTTCGCGGTGGTGCTGCCCGGCGAGCGCAAGCTCAAGACCGTCATCGGCGTCGGCGTCGGCAAGCACGGCGTGCGGATGGAATCCTTCGTCTGCCGCAAGCCCGACGAGAACTTCGAGGGCGTCTACAAATTCCTGCTGCGCCGCAATCGCCGCCTCTACGGCGTCGCCTACACCATCGACCGGGTCGGCGACATCTACCTGGTCGGGCGCATGTCCAACGACCGCGTCACCTCCGACGAACTGGACCGCTGGTTCGGCCAGATCCTCGAGGCCGTCGACGCCGACTTCAACACCCTGCTCGAACTCGGCTTCGCCGAATCCATTCGCAAGGAATGGAAATGGCGGGTCTCGCGCGGCGAATCGCTGAAGAATCTGCGCGCCTTCGAACACCTCATCGAGGACGCCGACACGCTGCCCCGTATGCCAGGGTGAGAACTGATTTCGTGCCGGTCGGGTAACTTGTCGGGACGTCCACACCAGGTTCGGCTCACCACCGCGGGCACGCAATGCCAACCCGGACGAATCTGAGCCGTGCGCTGAAGTCTCGGAGAGGCGGGGGAGTCATGGTGGCGCTTGCGCTGGATATCGGAGCGACCAAATTCGCGGCCGCCCTGGTCGATTCGACGGGTGCGCCCGAGAAACCCCGACGCGTCGCTGTACCCGAATCCGGGGTGTGGGCGGCCTGCCGTGAACTATTGAGCACCGTGGCCGCCGGGGAAACGGTGACCGCGGTCGGGATCGGGTCCGCGGGCCCGGTGGACGTCACCGCCGGGGTGTGCGGTCCGCTCAATATTCCGGAATGGGCCGACGGCTTCCCCGTGGTCGACGCGGTGCGGAAAGTGTTCCCCGCGGCCGAGATTCGCTTCGCCCTCGACGGGGCCTGCCTGGCGCTGGCCGAACACCGGCTCGGCGCGGCGCGCGGCGCGACCAACGCGCTCTGCCTGACCGTGTCCTCGGGCATCGGCGGCGGGATCATCAGTGACGGCCGGGTCGTCATGGGCCGCACCGGCAATGCCGGACACGTCGGCCACATCGTGGTGCCCGGCAACGAAGAGCCCTGCGCCTGCGGTGGATTCGGCTGCGTGGAGGCCGTCGGCAGCGGCAAGTCCGCGGTGCGCTGGGCCCGGCGGCAGGGGTGGGAGGGCCAGACCGGAGTGGAACTGGCGCAGGCCGCGCGCGACGGGGAGCCGCTCGCCATGGAAGCCCTCGCCCGGGCCGGCGCCGCCATCGGGACCGCGGTCGCCTCCGCGGCCGCGTTGCTCGACACCGATCTGGTCGTCATCGGCGGCGGCTTCGCGCAGTCCGGGGAGCCGCTGTGGCAGCCGCTGCGCGCGGCGGCGCTCGGTCACGCCCGCCTGCGCTTCCTGCGGGAACTGCGGGTCGTTCCCTCCGAACTCACTGATCAGGCCACCCTGCGGGGCGCGGCGCTGCTCGTGGGAGGATGACCCCATGACGTACACCCTCGTTTTGCTGCGCCACGGCGAGAGCGAATGGAATGCCCTCAACCTGTTCACCGGCTGGGTGGATGTTCGCCTCACCGACAAGGGTGTCGCGGAAGGCAAGCGCGCCGGCGAGCTGCTCGCCGAGCACGGGATTCTGCCGGACATCGTCTACACCTCGCTGCTGCGCCGCGCGATCAGCACCGCCAACAACGCCCTCGACGCCTGCGACCGCCACTGGATTCCGGTGGTTCGCGACTGGCGTCTGAACGAGCGCCACTACGGCGCTCTCCAGGGCAAGAACAAGGCGGAGATCAAGGAGCAGTACGGCGAGGACCAGTTCATGCTGTGGCGCCGCAGCTACGACACCCCGCCGCCGCCGATCGAGGTCGACAGCGAGTACAGCCAGGACGGCGACCCGCGCTACGCGGGCATCGAGGTCCCCGCGACCGAGTGCCTCAAGGACGTCGTCGCCCGGATGGTCCCGTACTGGGAGGACACCATCGCGACCGATGTGCGTTCCGGCAAGACCGTTCTGGTTGCCGCGCACGGTAATTCGCTGCGCGCGCTGGTGAAGCACCTGGAGAACATCTCCGACGAGGACATCGCCGGGCTGAACATTCCGACCGGCATTCCGCTGAAGTACGAGCTCGACGAGAACCTGCGCCCGCTCGGCGCCGGTGTCTACCTCGACCCGGAGGCCGCCGCGGCCGGCGCCGCCGCCGTCGCGAACCAGGGCGGGAAATAGAGAGGACAACTCTCGTAACTCTCGGGGGCTTCGCCCCTGAAACCCTCGAAACGCCCGGGGAGGCTTCGGCCTGAAACCCCCGAAACAATGGCCCGCCCAATGACATTGGGCGGGCCATTGTCATCAATACATTCCAGTGTGATAGGCGTCTCACTACGCGACCGTAAGGTATTTCCATGTCGCGCAAAACAATTTGCCATAGTGTCGGCAATTCGAAGATGTATCTGTAACCGGGGTTTGCAACTTACTGTGCGGTAGATATGCTGCTGGGCGTTCGACCACCTGCGAGAGGTAGATCACGTTCGATGAAGCACGCGCTACAGGCCACGGTTTTAGCCGCCACGGCCGCTCTGCTCCTGCCTTTGACCGGCATCACCGCCGATGCCATCATCCCGACCGGACCCGATGGCGGCGCCGCCGGCGCCGCCTGGACCGCCGCCGAGGACGGGCCGCAGCAGTACCCCAACGTCTTCATCGAATGGGACGTCCCGATCACCATGAGTGACGGCACCGTCCTCAAGGGCAACGTCTACCACCCGGCCGACGCCGCGGGCCGACCCGTCGACACCCCGACGCCGACCGTGCTGAACATGACGCCCTACACCAAGCTGGTGTCGAACGTCGCCGACAGCGCCTTCTCCATTCCGGGCCTGTCCGACGCGCTTCTGAACGTCTTCCGCAACATCCACCTCGACGGCACTCCGCTCACCGGCTTCGGTGAACTGCTGAACGCGGCGGGCAACGGCGAACTCCGCAACTTCTCCGTCGACCGCCAGCTCATCAAGTCCGGGTACACGCAGGTCGTCGTGGACGTGCGCGGCACCGGATTCTCGCAGGGCGAATGGGACATGCTGCGCGGCCGCGAACAGCAGGACACCGTCGAGACCATCGACTGGGCGTCCAGGCAGCGCTGGTCCAACGGCCGTATCGGCATGAGCGGGCTGTCCTACAGCGCCATCAACCAGGTGCAGGCCGCCGAGAAGCAGCCGCCCGCGCTGAAGGCCATCTTCCCGATCGTGCCCGGCAGCGACCTCATCGACGACGTGCTCGCGCCCGGCGGCGGCTTCGGTTTCAACTTCATCCCGCTGTGGCTGAGCGCCATCAACGGCCTCAAGTGGGTGCCGGACCTGGCCTCCATCGCCGCGGGCACCTTCGACTTCAAGTGGTTGCAGGATCGTGTCAACGACCCCTTCGGCTACCTCGACGTGCTGATGTCGGCCTACACCTCCACCACCATGGACAGCCTCGACCCGCGCGTGAAGGACATGCTCAACGGGTTCACCCAGGACCGCCAGGACTGGCTCGGCGACCCCAGCCGCATCCAGATCCCGACCTTCGTCACCGGCGGCTGGCACGACCTGTTCACCTACTCGGAATCCAAGATCTACAACCAGATTCCGCTGCCGCCCGGCCAGAAGCAGCTGCTCATGGGCAACACCTACCACGTCACCTCCGGTGCGGACGTCAACCGCGTCGGCGCCCCGCCGCGCCTGGACGTGCTGCAGCGCGCCTGGTTCGACAAGTGGCTCAAGGGCATCGACAACGGCATCGACGCCTACGGGCCGGTGACCCTCAAGACGCAGGGCGGCGGCTGGAACACCCAGGGCGGATTCGGGCCCACCGCACCGGCTTCCGAGGCCGCCGACTACCGGCGCATGTACTTCTCCGCGCAGCCCTCCGGCACCGCGAACAGCCTGCACGACGGCTCGCTCACCGCGGCCGCCAACAGCGACGGTGACCGGCTCACCGTCGCGCCCGGCCTGTCCACCGTCTGCTCCAACGACGCCGCCCAGGCCACCGCGGGCATCCTCAACCTGATCGACGGCTGCTCCAAGGACTCCCGCGTCGCCGAGACCAACGCGCTCACCTTCACCAGCGCGCCGGTCGCCGAGGCCACCACCATCTCGGGCCCGATCGCGGTGCACCTCAATACCGTTCAGGACGCCGCCGACGGCTACTGGACCGTCACCGTCAACGACGTCGCCCCCGACGGCCAGTCCACCGTGCTGACCTCCGGCGAGCTCATGGCCTCGCTGCGCCAGGTCGACGAGGACCGCAGCAGCCGCTCCCCGAACGGCGACTACACCGACCCGCGCGCCTTCACCTCGCTGGACAAGCGCCAGGAGACCGTGCCCGGCGAGGCCACCACCCTCGACATCGCCCTCGGCGGCACCCAGGCCGTCCTGCAGCCGGGCCACCGCCTGCGCGTGGACGTGTTCGCGGGCAACTTCCCCAAGGGCCTGCCCATCCTCCCGATGCTCATCGACACCGGTCTCAGGCCGCAGCACCTGCAGCTCGACCCGGACCGTCCGAGCTTCGTGAACATCCCGGTCCGCGGCAACACCGGCTGGTGACACCGCCCTACCGGGATTGAATCCCCGAGCGTGCACAACGGCGTGCACGCCCGGGGTTTTTTTTCTTTCCGGCCGCATGCGGTCAGGCGTCTCAGGACTCGGGGTCGGCGACGATCACGACTTTGCCGGTGACGGTGCCGGATTCGGCGAGGGTGAGTGCCCGGGCGGCCTCCCGTAACGGGATTCGGGCCGCGATCTGCGGGTGCAGCGCGCCGCGCTCGGCGAGGTCGAGCACCGCGCCCAGGTCCGTCGCGAGGCGCGACCGGAACCGGGAACGCCGCCGGCGGCCCGCCCAGATGTTGTAGAAGGACGCGCTCCGGTTGTTGGGCAGCGCATTCCACCACAGTAGGCGGGCGAACAGCTTCAGCACCGGCAGCCGGGAATTGCCCTCCTCGTCCTTGGTGGCGGCGCTGCCGTAGGAGACGAGGGTGCCACCGGGCGCGAGCAGCGCGAACGAGTCCACGATGCCGGGGCCGCCGACATGATCGAAGACGGCGTCCACCCCGCCCGGCGCCAGCGCCCGCACCTGGGCGGCCACATCCCCGCGATAGTCCACCGGCAGGGCGCCGAGCTCGGCGACCGCGTCGGCATTGCGCGCCGAGGCGGTCCCGATCACGCGGATTCCCGCCGCGCGCGCCAGTTGCACGAGCGTCGACCCGACGCCACCGTTCGCGCCGTGCACCAGGATGGTCTGCCCCGCACGGGCTTTCGCCTTCCGATGCAGCATCTGCCAGGCGGTGATGCCGTTCACGACGAAGGTCTCCGCGGCGTCCGCGGCCAGGCCCTCCGGCACCGGCACCAGATCATCCGCGGGCACCGCGAGATGGCTGCTCCAGCCGCCGATCTTGGTCAGCGCCGCGACCCGGCGGCCGATCAGGGCCGGATCGACCCCGGCCCCGACCGCCGCCACCATGCCGACGACGTCGTAGCCGGGCACGAACGGAAACGCGGGCTGGTCATAGTATTTGCCGCGCCGCATCTGCTGCTCGGCGAAGGACACCCCGGTCGCCTCCATGCGGACCAGTGCCTCACCGGGGCCGGGCTGCGGCAATTCGCGCGTGGTGACGGTCAGGCCCTCCGGCTCGACGCGTCCGGGCAGCACTACTTCGGTGGCGATGATGTTCGACATGGGTCGATCCCTTCCGGGTGTGTGATCGGTCAATCACTCTTGGATTGAAGAAAACGCCCTCGTCCGAGGGCGTGAGAGGTCAGTCGAAGTGGCGGATGCCCGCGGTAAGGGTGGCGGCCCAGGCGCCTTCGCCGGCGTCCAGGCCGAGGGTCGTGATCAGGTGGCACAACTGCCCGTAGGCCATGAACCGCTGCACCTGCCGGCCGGTCGCGCCGGAACGGGTTTCGGCGAACTCGGTGACCCGCCGCAGGCCGCGGCGCACGGCCTCGGCGATATCGGGCACATCGGCCGCCGAGAGGGCGTGCACCTGCAGCATGAGCAGGCTCTTGTCCACGATCAGTTCGGCGTAGGCCCCGCCCATCTCGTACAGGACCTGCTCCGGATCGCCGCCCGGGGTCCGGGCGGCGCCGGTCGCCAGGGCGCCCTCGACCCGTTCGAAACAGCGATCCAGGGCGGCGACGAACAACTCCACCTTGCTGGGGAAGAGCTTGAACACGTACGCGGGTGAGATTCCGGCCGCGGCGGCGACCGTATTGATCGGCGTCCCATGGAATCCCGTCTTGGCGAACTCGGTGATCGCCGCGTCCAGCACGGCATCCCGTCGAACATCCGAAGTCGAGAGTGCGATCCCGCGTCTGCTCATGTGAGTGACTGTACACTCACTCTCGGGATCTCCGCTAGCCCTCCGACTCGTCGGGAACGGCGAAGGCCGCTTCCAGCGGCGGGAACAGGGCCCGGGCATCGTGACCGGCGAACCAGAGGCCGACCACGAAAGCCGCGGTCGCCTCCAGATATCGGGCCCGGGACAGGCCGCCCGCGGGGATCGGGCGCAGCTTCAGGTCCTCGGCGAGGCCGGAGACGAGCGCGATCGCCGCCTCGTCATCGCCGCAGAGCGGCACCGTCACAGGGCGGCCGTCGAATTCGCGATCAGCGCCCGCCCACACCTCGGCGGCCAGCAGGTTGAACGCCTTCACGACCTTGGCGCCGGGCACCGCGGCCGAGATGCGTTCGGCCACCGCGGGTTCGGAGAGACCGAAGCCGCCGGTGTCCGGGGCGAAAGCATTGGTGCAGTCGATCAGAGTGCGCCCGGTGAGCGCCTCACGCTGGTCGGTGAGGATGTCCGTCAACGCGGCCACCGGCACGGCCAGCAGGGTGGCGTCGCCGAAATTCGCCGCCTCGGACACGGTGGCGGGGCGGGCGCCGGACCCGATCGCGGCGGCGGCCTCCGCCGCTCGCGTGGAAGTCCGTGCGCCGACCACGATCTCGTGCCCGGCCGCGGCCCAGCCGCCGCCGAGAGCGCGAGCCATCTGCCCGGCCCCGATGATTCCGATTCGCATGTCATCTCCTTGGTGTGGCGTGTGGTGACGACGTTAGGAATTCCGAAGCGCACTCCCGGGTGCCCAATGGCGGTGGCAGGGTGGAGGCATGACGGTCGAGAGCATCGAACCGGTGCGGTTCGCCGAATACGGCGGCCGCGAATCGGACTGCCCCGCGCGGCTGGCGGTAGACGTATTCGGCAATTCCTGGCTGACAGTGATCGTTTACACACTTCGTGAGGGTCCGATGCGCCCCGTGGAATTGCGGCGCGCCATCGGCGGCATCAGTCAGAAGATGCTCACCCAGACGCTGCGGCGCATGCAGGCGATGGGATTGCTGGAACATCGCCGATACGCGGAAGCGCCACCGCGCGTTGAGTATTCGCTGACCCCCGCGGGCCGTGATCTGCTGATTCCGATCTTCGCGCTGGGGGAGTGGGCGGACCGCCACGGCGACACCGTGCGCACCGCCCTCTACGGCGATCCGGAGGACTGACCGTCGCCGCGAAAGCGGTTGCCACAGGGGCGCTCAGCTCCCGCGACACGCTGACCGAACATCGCGTGAACACCGGGCTAACGAGGGTGGAAGGACCCATGACCTGCGTGAAACTTCCTGCACCCGGGGTTTGACCCCGCGTCGGCGACCGTACGATTCAAAGTGTGAGCGTTCCACAGGCCGTGCTTTTGGCAGTCCTGGCGGCCGTAGTAGGACTGGCCGTCGGCGGACTGCTCATTCCGTATGTGAACGCTCGTCAGGAGCGGATGCGCGCCGCCACCGATACCGGGCTGACCATGTCCCAGGTGCTGGATCTGATCGTGCTCGCGTCCGAATCCGGCATCGCCGTCGTCGACCAGTACCGGGACGTGGTCCTGGTCAACCCGCGGGCCGAGGAGCTGGGCGTGGTCCACGACCGCCTGCTCGACGAGCGCGCGTGGGCGGCGGTCGAACAGGTGCTGGCCGGGGGCCAGGACGTCGAGTTCGAGCTGACCGCCAAGATTCCCATGCCCGGCCGCGCCCGCCTCGCTGTCCGAGGAGTTGCCCGGCCGCTCTCGCAGGAGAATCCGAACTTCGTGGTCCTGTTCGCGGACGACGACTCCGAACAGGCCCGCATGGAGGCCACCCGCCGCGACTTCGTCGCCAATGTGAGCCATGAACTCAAGACCCCCGTCGGGGCCATGAGCCTGTTGGCCGAGGCGTTGCTGGAATCCGCCGACGATCCCGACTCGGTCCGGCACTTCGGTGAACGCCTGCACGGCGAGGCCCGCCGCATGGGCAAGATGGTCACCGAGCTGATCGCGCTGTCGCGGCTGCAGGGCGCCGAACGGCTGCCCGAGCTCGAGGCCGTCGACGTCGACAGCGTGGTCACCCAGGCCATCGAGCGCTCCCGCACCACCGCCGAGGCCGCGGGCATCACCGTGTCCACCGACGCGGGCAGCGGCCTCGAGGTGCTCGGCGACCAGACCCTGCTGGTGACCGCGCTGTCCAACCTGGTCGAGAACGCCATCGCGTACTCCCCGCGCGGCTCCCACGTGTCGGTGAGCCGGGCGCTGCGCGGCGGCTACATCAATATCGCCGTCACCGACCGCGGCATCGGCATCTCCAAGGAAGACCAGGAACGCGTCTTCGAACGCTTCTTCCGGGCCGACAAGGCGCGCTCGCGTGCCACCGGTGGTACCGGCCTAGGGCTGGCTATCGTCAAGCATGTGGCCGCCAACCACAACGGTGAGATCACCCTGTGGAGCAAACTGGGCACCGGATCGACGTTCACCCTGCGTATCCCGGCCCACCCTGCCGATTCCAACGGGCAGGTCGACAAGAGACTTGCCACCGGCATTCCGGTGGCCAAGAAGGAAAACGGCACGCGCCCCCTCGGGCGGGCCAGAACCAACGGTGTGGAGGCAACCCGATGACGAGTGTGCTGATCGTCGAGGACGAGGAGTCGCTGGCCGATCCGCTCGCGTTCCTGCTGCGCAAGGAGGGGTTCGAGGTCACCGTGGTGGGCGACGGCCCGTCCGCGCTGGCCGAGTTCGACCGCTCGGGCGCGGACATCGTCTTGCTCGACCTCATGCTCCCCGGCATGAGCGGCACCGACGTGTGCAAGCAGCTGCGGGTGCGCGGCAGCGTCCCGGTCATCATGGTGACCGCGCGCGACAGCGAGATCGACAAGGTGGTCGGCCTGGAACTGGGCGCCGACGACTACGTCACCAAGCCCTACTCCTCGCGCGAGCTGATCGCCCGCATCCGGGCCGTGCTGCGCCGAGGCGCCGGCGAGGAGCCCGACAACGGCAGCGAGACCGCGGTGCTCGAGGCCGGGCCGGTGCGCATGGACGTGGACCGCCACACCGTGCAGGTGAACGGCAAGGCGGTGACGCTGCCGCTCAAGGAATTCGACCTGCTCGAATACCTGCTGCGCAATTCCGGGCGCGTGCTCACCCGCGGCCAGCTCATCGACCGCGTCTGGGGCGCCGATTACGTCGGCGACACCAAGACCCTCGACGTGCACGTGAAGCGTCTGCGCTCGAAGATCGAAGCCGATCCGGCCAAGCCCGAGCACCTGGTCACCGTGCGCGGCCTGGGCTACAAGCTCGAAGCCTAGGACCGCCCAGAACGCAGAACCCGCCCGCTTCGAATTCACGAAGCGGGCGGGTTTCGTCTTTCTCCCCGACCAGTTTCCGGGCTTACCCGTTCGGCCGGTGTACTACGCGTTGGGGTCGGACTTCATGGTGTAGACCCACGCCGGGCCGATGCCGGGCAGTTCCTGCTTCTCCAGGATGATCCAGCCCAGGCCGGGGTTGTCCTGCTGCATGCAGTCGTACCACGCGACGTCCGCGCCGTTGCCGCGGCAGGCGATGGTGTGGCTGGTGCCGTAGGGGCTCACCACGATCTGCTTGCCGGCGTCCTTGGCGCCCAGCACGGCCGGGTCGTTGTACACGACGAAATCGGCGGTGCGATCGGAGAACGCGGTCGGATCGGTGTTATCGGCGAACGCCTGCGGGGCAATGGAGATAACCGCACCGGCGGTCAGAGCGGAGACGGCGAGGATTTTCTTGATCATGGCCACGATGTCTAACACGTTCCGGTGAATTCGCAATAGCGGATCGATGTCGTGGGCACTTCCGGCTATTCACAACGCGAGGTCATCGGACCGGCGGTTATGCGAAATATACTTCTGTGCAGCCTGATTGGATTGTCTCCGACCTGCACCGTTTGTTCACCTTCCGGACACTATGACGCGCGCCGCACCGGCGAGACCCACGCCACAAACGAGCACGGGCGTGCCGGGTTCCGGAGAACCCGACACGCCCGATCGCGTGAGGCGATTCGCTAGCTGCTGCCGAAGAGGCCGCTCAGCAGACCGCCCACCAGCTTGCCCGCGCTACCGGTCGCACTGCCGGAGCCGATGCTGCCACCGCCGCCGGTCGACGGCTTGGTGGTGGTCGGTGCCGTCGTGGTCGGCGGCGCGGTGGTGGTCGGCGGGGTCGTGGTGGTCGGCGGGGTGGTGGTGCCGCCCGACACGTTCACGATCAGGGTCTGCGTGCTGCTGCCCTGCGACGCCGTGATGATGTGCTGGCCCGGCGTGGTGGGCTTCCAGGTGACGCTCGAGTGGTACGCCGGCCACGGGATGATGCCGACGCCGTCGGTGAGGCTCACGCCGTTGTCGTTCCAGTTCACCAGCAGGCCGAACGACGCACCGGAGAGATCCGCACTCAGGGTGTAGGTACCCCCGACCGCGGGCGCCGTGTCGGAAATCGTGATCACGTCGACGGTGGCGTTGGCCGCCGGCGCCAGGGCGACCGCGACCGCGGCTGCCGAGGCGACGGCTAGACCGGCCATCCCGGCTCCGAGCGCACGGCCCGGAGAATTGCTGCGCATAGGTACTCCTCTGTTGTTACTAGCGCTTGTGCCCCAAGGGAATTGGGGAGATCGGTCAGAGACCGAAGGGCAGACCGTTGGCGCTACCCGTGCCGCCACCGCTCGGGGGGTTGGTGGTGGTCGTGGGCGGCGTCGTCGTGGTGGTCGGCGGAGCCGTCGTGGTGGTCGGATCCGTCGTGGTGGTGGTCGGGGGGACCGTGGTGGTCGTGGTCGGCGGCACCGTGGTCGTGGTGGTCGGCGGGACCGTGGTCGTGGTCGTCGGCGGCACGGTGGTCGTGGTCGTCGGCGGCGTGGTGGTGGGGCTGCTGACGTTCACGATCAGGGTGTTGGTCGAGCTGCCCTGCTTCAGGGTGATGGTGTGCTTGCCCGGCGTGGTGGGGGTCCAGTCGGTGCTGGAGTGGTTCACCGGCCACGGCACCTTGGAAGGCGGGTCGGTGATCGGGTTGCCGTTGTCTTCCCAGTAGCAGAGCAGGCCGAACTCCCAGCCGCTCAGATTGGCGGAGAGGGTGTAGGTCTGGCCGACGGTCCAGTTCGAGCCCGAGATAGTGATCGAGTCGACGGTCGCGTGGGCCTCGGGGGCCTCGTGGGTGGCCACGGCCAGCGACCCGCCGGCGATGACGGCCAGGCCCGCCAACCCGGCGCCGAGACGGCGAACGGTGGTGGTGCGCATGTGTACTCCTGTGTGTACCAAAGGAATTCGGAGACGAGTCCGGAGCGGGGTCAGAGACCGAAGGGCAGACCGTTGGCGCTACCCGTGCCGCCACCGCTCGGGGGGTTGGTGGTGGTCGTGGGCGGCGTCGTCGTGGTGGTCGGCGGAGTCGTGGTGCTGCTGGGCGGCTCGGTCGTCGTGGTCGGCGGAACCGTCGTCGTGGTCGGGGGCACCGTGGTGGTGGTCGGCGG